>JABIRQ010000139.1 GCA_018699755.1 Rhodospirillaceae bacterium
CTGGGCCTGACCAAGGCCTGGGCGCTCGAGTTCGCGCCCTGGAAGATCACCGTGAACGCGATCACGCCGGGCGGGGTCATCACCGAGATGGTGATGGCCAAGGGCGGCATGGACTACGTGCGCGAGGCATCCAAAAAAGTGCCGCTGGGGCGCTACGCCGATATCGAGGAGATGGCCTATACCGCCGCCTTCCTCGCCTCGCCGGAATCGGACTTCATCACCGGTCAGGTGATCGGCCCGAACGGCGGCCAAGCCATCGTGGGGATATAGAGCCATGTTCGAATCGATCGAAGGTCGCCCAGCCGCCTCGCTTGAAGGCAAGGTCGCGTTCATCACCGGCTCGGGCCGCGGCATGGGCCGCGCCCATGCGGTCCTGATGGCCAACCGCGGCGCCGATATCGCCATCCACGACGTGAACAAGGACTGGGCTGAGGAAACCGGCGAACTGGTTCGCGCGGCCGGCCGCAAGGCCCTCGTGATGATCGAGGACGTGGCCGACATCGAGGCCATGGCCGCGCACGCAAAGACCGCCGAGGAAGAACTCGGACGGATCGACATCCTGGTCAACAACGCCGGGGTCGGCGCCGAGCGTACGGGAATCGAAGGGGTCGATCCGGCGTTCTTCGACCGCCTGTTCAACATCCACCTGCGCGGACATTTCTTCCTGACCCAGGCGGTCGTGCCCGGCATGAAGGCGCGCAACTACGGCCGCATCCTGAACGTCTCGTCCATGTGGGCGATGACCGGCCACCACTACGGCGCCACCTATACGGCGATGAAGAGCGCGCTGCTCGGCCTGACCAAGGCCTGGGCCAAGGAGTTCGCGCCCCACAACATCACCGTCAACGCCATTGCGCCGGGCGGCGTGTGGAGCCAGATGGCGATCGAGAAGGAGGGATTGGAATCCTTCACGGCGCGGTCCAAGAAAACGCCGATCGGCCGCTTCGCCGATCTCGACGAGAACGCTGCCCTGGTCGCCTTCCTCTGTTCGGACGAGGCCGCCTTCATCACCGGCCAGACCATCGGCCCCAACGGCGGCCAGGCCATCGTCGGCATCTGACCGGCGGGCGAGACGAAAGCGACCGCATGAAATTCGGTATCTTCATCCTGCAACCCCAGCGCGACGGCACGAAGCCCGTCGGCGAGGCGGCGGCCGAGGGCATCCAGCAGGTCCGCATGGCCGAGGAGCTGGGTTTCGACATTGCCTGGTTCGCCGAACACCACTTCTCGAACTATTCCCTCGTCACTTCGCCCCTGACCGCGACCGTCTGGGCGGCGCCCCAGACGAAAAAGATCCGCCTGGGAACCGCCGTCATCGTCGCCCCGCTCTATGAACCCATGCGCCTGCTGGAAGACATCGCGGTCGCCGACCAGCTGTCCGACGGACGCATCGTGCTCGGCATCGGCGCCGGCTATCAGGAGCATGAGTGCGAGCGCTTCGGCGTCACCCTGCCCGACTCCCGGCCGATGATGTACGAGATGCTGGATCTGTTGGAACGCGCCTGGGCCGGCGACGGCCCCCTCGAATACAAGGGCAAGCATTACGATATTCCGGCGACGCATTTCGGCGTCTGGCCCAAACAGCAGCCCCATCCGCCCGTCGCCATCGCCGGCATGACCTGGGACGAGACGATCCAGCAACGGATCGCGCGCAACGGGTGGACGCCCTTCGTCTCGGCCCAGTGGAAGCCGGCGAGCGAGGTCCTGGAAACACGCCGCCAGATCGAGGCCCATTGGACCGCAGCCGGGGTCGATCCGGCCGGCCTGAACCTGGCGGTGCAGCGCTTCGTCTATGTCACGGAAGACCGGGCGGAGGCGCTCGCGGCGGCCGAGCATCTGCGCTACACCTATCGCATCGCCCACGGTTTTCGGCAGGGCCATATGAATTTCGACCGCCATGTCATCGATTCGGTGGCGGTTTCGGGCGAACCCAGCGTCGAGGAGATCGCCGAGCGCGCCATCTTCGGCGATCCGGAAAAATGCGCCGCCCAATTGATCGACGAGGTTCGCACCTTGCGGCCCGGGCATATAAGCTGCGTGATGCAGTTCGGCGGACTGGAAATCGGTAAGGTCATGCGTTCGATGGCGCTGATGGGCGAGAAGGTCATCCCCGCCATGGAACGGGAACTGGGCGATCTGGACGACGCCGGCAGCCGCGCGGCTGCCGAGCAGGCCGGCGTTCGGTAGAGACGGAAAGGAAGCGAGGCAAAACATGGATCTCGGTATTAAGGGCGAAGGCGCCCTCATCCTTGCCGGCAGTCAAGGCCTGGGCCTGGGCTGCGCCCGCGCGCTTCTGGACGAGGGCGTGAAGGTTCTGGTCACCGGCCGCAACGCGGAAACCGGGGCGAAGGCCGTGGCCTCCCTCAATGGCGGATCGGGGGGCGGCGATGCCGGTTTCATCCAGGGCGACGTGGCCGACGCCGACGACCGGGCGCGGGTCTTCGCCGAGGCCGAGAAACGGCTGGGCAAGGTTTCGATCCTGGTCACCAACGCGGGTGGCCCGCCGACCGGGCCGTTTCTCGAAAAATCGCTCGACGAGTGGCGTACGGCCTTCGATCTGTCCCTGCTTTCGGCCGTCGACATGGCCCGGATGGCGACGTCGGGCATGGTCGAGCGCGGCTGGGGCCGAATTGTGAATATCAGCTCGATCTCGGTTAAGGAGACGACCCCCAACACGCCCCTCGCCAACGGCCTCAAGACCGCCGTGATCGGCGCCTTCGGCACCCTGGCGCGGGAAATCGCGGACAAGGGGGTCACGGTCAACCACATCCTGCCCGGTCCTTTCGACACCGCCCTGCTGCGCCGGGTCGCGCGCGACATCGTCCAGCGGCCCGACCTCTCGGAGGAGGAGGCCGTCCAGGAATACGCCAAGCACGGGCCGATGAAGCGCCTGGGCACGGTCGAGGAATTCGGCTCGCTCTGCGCCTATCTGTGCTCGCGCAAGGCCGGCTACATCACGGCGCAAGGCGTCGCGATGGACGGCGGCCTCGTCACGGCGCTGTACTAGGGAACGGGGAGGAGCAGAGCAATGGATCTCGGCATCAAGGGCGAAAGCGCCCTCGTCCTCGCCAGTTCGCGCGGCTTGGGCTTCGGCTGCGCCAAGGCGTTGTCCGACGAGGGCGTGCGCGTCGTTCTCAACGGCCTGTCGGAAGAGAACGGCGCGAAGGCGGTCAAGGCGATCGGCGGGGACACGATTTTCGTCTCGGCCGACGTTTCCAAGGCGGAAGATCGCGAGCGCCTGTGGGACGAAGCCCTCGACCATCTGGGCGAGGTTTCGATCCTGGTGACCAACGCCTACGGCCCCCAACCCGGGCCTTTCATGGACCGCACCAACGAGGACTGGCGCACCGCCTTCGAGGAGACTTTCATCTCCGCCATCGACATGGCCTACAGGGCCGCGCCGCCGATGGTCGAGCGCGGCTGGGGCCGGATCATCAACATCAGTTCCATGTCTGCGAAGGAGCCGAGCACCAACACGCCGCTGGGCAACAGCCTGAAAGCGGGCCTCCTGGGCGCCTTCGGCACCCTGGCGCGCGAGATCGCGGCCAAGGGCGTGACCGTCAACAGCCTCCTGCCCGGCCCATTCGACACGGATCTCCTGCGTCCCTTCGCCAAGTACATGGTCAACGACCCGAGCCTGAGCGACGACGAAGGCGTGCGGAAATTCGCCGAGACGGTGCCGGTCAAGCGCCTGGGCAAGATCGAGGAATTCGGCGCCGTCTGCGCGTTCCTCTGCTCGCGCCACGCCGGCTACGTGACCGCCCAGGCCATTTCGGTCGACGGCGCGGTGGTCAAAACCATGTTGTAGCATCGCGGTCGATCGTTGCGAGAATAGCGCCGGAGTCCCCTCAAGTTTGCGGGACCGGAAACCCGGCCGCTAGGATGGTGGGCGGAGGAATTGTGGCCCAGTTCTTCGAGAGAGGGAGCGAGAAATGGCAGTCGTCGAAAAGTTCAAATCCAACCAGGATGAAGTCTGGCGCACGCGGGTGGATCTCGCCGCCGCCATTCAGATCGCCGCGATGCTCGACATGACCGAAGGCATCGACAATCATTTCACGGTCAAGGTGCCCGGCCGGGACAACCAGTTCTTCGTGAACCCCAAGGGTCTGCATTGGTCCGAGGTCCGGGCGAGCGACATCCTGATCTGCGAGCCCGACGGCACGGTGCTCGAGGGCGATCTGCCCCCGCCGGTCTCGGCCGTCTGCATCCATCTGCCGATTCACCAGGCCCATCCGCGGGGCAACGTGGTCTTCCATACCCACATGCCTTATTCGACGGCCCTGTCCTGCTCGAAAGAGGGACGGCTGGAGATGTGCCATCAGAATGCCGTCCGGTTCTGGAACGACGTCGCCTATGACGATCATTTCAACGGCTTGGCCGACGACCCCGCCGAGGGCCGCCGCATGGCCGAAGTCTACGGCGACAAGACGGTGATGTTCCTGGCCAACCACGGCGCGGTCACCGTCACCGAGACGATCGCCGAATCGGTCGATCACATGTACTTCCTCGAACGCGCCTGCGAGGTCCAGATTCTGGCCGAATCGCGTGGCAAGGGGCTGCACATCATCCCCGAGGACGTGATCAAGTCGACTTTCGAGCAATACGGCAACTTCAAGATCAACGCCGCGCGCCATTTCGAGGCGCTGAAGCGGATGTTGGAGCGGGAAGGTTCCGACTACGCCGAATAGGCGCGGCGTCGCGCGGCGTGGCCGACGCGAAACCACTAAAAAGAGGGCCGGCGGACCTGTGCAATGGGGCGCCGGCCCTTTCACATTCTGCGCCTAGCGCGTGGCGGGCGCGATGAGGCCCCACGCTCTTCGCGCCCGGTTCGACGGCTTGCCGGGCAATCTGCGCGGCGCGCTCTGGATCCTCCTGACCGCCTTCGTGATGACCATGCAGAGCGCCATCGTGAAGGAACTGGGGGGAGAGCTCCACACCCTGGTCATCGTCTTCTTCCGCTGCTTCTTTGCGCTGCTGATCCTGCTGCCGGTCTTCCTGCGCCGGGGGCCGGCGATGATTCGGACCCGCCGGCCGTGGATGCATGTCGCCCGGTCGGTCGTGGGCATCGCCTCGATGTCCTGCATGTTCTTCGCCCTCGCCTATCTGCCGCTGGCGGACGTCACGGCACTGGTCTTCACCATGCCGCTGTTCATGATCGTCTTCGCCGTCCTGCTTCTGGGCGAGACCATCCGCTGGCGGCGCTGGAGCGCGACGGCGGTCGGCTTCTGCGGCGTCCTGGTCGTCCTGCAGCCGGGTGCCGGCTTCGAATGGGCCTCCCTCGTCGCCCTGACCAGCGCCTGCTTGAGCGCGATGGTCGGCGTGCTGATCAAGAAGCTCTCCGTCACCGACAGCGCTTCGACCATGGTCTTCTACTTCGCCTTCATCGGCCTTCTGGTCTCCGGCGTTCCGGCGCTTTTCGTCTGGCACACCCCGAACGGCGCGGAACTGCTGCTGCTTTTCGTCATCGCGCTGCTCGGCACCCTGGGCCAGATCTTCGCGGTCTACGCCTGGGAGGCGGGCGAAGCGACGGCCGTGGCGCCTTTCGACTATACGCGGCTGATTTTCGCCGCGATCATGGGCTATGTCCTGTTCGCGGATATCCCGGAGCTGGCGACGGTTGGCGGCGCGGTCCTGATCGTGGCCAGCACCCTTTATATCGCCCGGCGCGAGGCGCGCCTGCGCACCGGAAGGCCGAACGCCGCCGCGCCGACCGGACCTGGCCAAGCATGAGCCAGACATGAGCCAAGCATGAAGATGGGCGCAAGATGAGGTCGGGCTGGCTCAAGCGGAGGCCGTCGATGAGTCAGGGCTCCATCGGCCGGGCCTTCCGCGAGCTGGCGCCGCCTCTCCAGGGCGCTATCTGGATGGTCCTGGCCGCCGCCTGCTTCACGGCGATGTTGAGCACCATCCGCTTCGTCGCCCAGGACCTCCACCCCTTCGAGATCGCCTTCTTCCGCTTTCTCGTCACCGCCCTGTGGATGGCGCCGGCCTTGATTCGCTTCCTGCGATCGAGCGGACTCGCGGTGCCGCACAAACGGCTCTATGGCTTGCGCGCCCTGTTCGGATGCGTGTCCACCCTGGCCTGGTTCTACGGCGTGCCCCACATGCCGCTGTCGGACGCCATCGCCATCAATTTCACCGCCCCGCTCTGGGCCACCGTCTTCGCGGCGCTGATCCTGCACGAGATCGTGCGCCTGCGCCGCTGGTCTGCGGTGATCCTGGGCTTCGTCGGCGTCCTGATCGTCCTCCGTCCCGGCTTCGTCGAGGTGAGCGACGCCGCCCTGATCCTGCTTCTCGCCTCTGCCGCCTGGGGCAGCCAGCATATCGTGCTCAAGATGCTCTCGCGCACCGAGCCGGTGAACGTGATCGTCGCCATGCACGCGATCCTTCTGCTGCCGCTGACCCTCACCGCCGCCCTGTTCTTCTGGGTCACGCCGACCCTGGACAACCTGCTCTGGCTGGCGGGCATGGGGACCCTCGGCACCTTGGGCCATATCTTCCTGACCCGCGCCTTCGCCGCAACCGACGCCTCCATCGTCCTGCCCTTCGATTTCGCCAAGATGCCCATCGCCGTGCTGATCGGCTGGTTCGTCTTCGGCGAGCCGACGGATGTCTGGACCTGGGTCGGAGCCGCCGTGATCGTCGCCTCGACCGGCTATATCGCGCGCCGCGAGGTGCAGATCGCCCGCCTGGCCGCGGCCGAGGTCGGACGCACCAAGGGCAGCGTCACGACCGGGCCAGCAACCTCTTGAGGCGATCGTGAACGCCATTCCGGCACCTTTGCGCGGCGGCCTCTGGATGATGGGCGCGGCGCTCTGCTTCACGGTGATGCTGAGCCTGATCCACCCCCTCGCGGAAGAGCTGCACCCTTTCGAAATTGCCTTCCTGCGGAATATCTTCGCGGTCCTGTTCATGGCGCCCTGGATCTGGCGCGCCCTGCCCGCCTTTCGCGAGACTCGGAACCTCCGCCTGTTCATCCTGCGCGCGCTGTTCAGCTTCGCGGCCATGCTGCTCTGGTATTACGGCATCCCGCTAATTCCCCTGGCCGACGCGATCGCGATCAATTTCACCTCGCCCCTCTGGGCCACCGTCTTCGCCGCCGTGATCCTGGGCGAAGCGGTGCGCGCCCGGCGCTGGGCCGCGACGATGGTCGGCTTCTGCGGTGTGCTGATCGTCGTCCGCCCGGGCTTCGAGGCGATGACAGCCGCGACCGCGATGATGCTGCTCTCCTCGGTCGGCTGGGGCTGCCAGCATATCGCACTCAAGAAGCTCTCCGGCATGGAACAGGTCTCGGTCATCGTCGCCATGCAGGCGATCCTGCTGACCCCGCTGTCCTTCGTGCCGGCGCTCTTCGTTTGGACCACGCCGAGCTGGGGGGCGCTTGGCTGGGCGGCCGCCATGGCCGCGATCGGGACCTGCGCCCATATCTGCCTGACCCGCGCCTTCCGGGCGGCCGACGCCTCAGCCGTGCTGCCCTTCGACTTCGCCAAGATGCCGTTCGCCGCGGCCATCGGCTGGTTCTTCTTCGCGGAGGGGGTCGACGCCTGGACCTGGGCCGGCTCGGCCGTGATCGTCGCCTCGACAGCCTATATCGCGCGCAGGGAAGCGATCGCGGCCCGGACCTAGAACCGGTCCACGCTGAACTGCTTGAGGTCCATCGAGACCTCGCGGCCGCCGATCAGCTCGGCCAGGGCCTTGCCGGTCTGGGCGGCGCCGAGCAGGCCCTGCTGGGCATGGCCGAAGGCAAAGTAGACGCCGTCGTGGCGCGGCGCGGCGCCGATCACCGGCAGGCTGTCGGGGTGCGCCGGGCGATGGCCCATCCATTCCGTGTAGTTCTCGATCTTGAGGCCGGGAATGACCTTCTGGCCGATCTTCAGAAGCATCCGGGCACGGGCGTAGTTGGGCGGCGCGTCGAGACCGGCGATCTCCACCGTGCCGCCCATGCGCAGGCCCATCTCCATCGGCGTGATGGCGAACTTGGCGTCGGCCGGGATGCACATCACCCGTGGCATGACGCCGGGATCGGGGATCGTAACGTGGTAGCCGCGGAGGCTCTCCAACGGCACCTTGTAGCCCAGAGTGCGAACCAGCTTCTTGGACCAGACGCCGGCGGCGACCACGACCGCGTCGCCCGCGACCAGGCCCTCGGCCGTGCGCACGCCCTTGAAGCGGGGCCCGGCCATCTCGAAGCCCGTGGCGTCGCGCTTGAGGATCGTGCCGCCCTTCTGCACGAACATCTTGGCCAAGGCCTGGACCAGGCCGAAGGGGTTCTTGCAATGGCCGTTGTCGGGGATGAAGACGCCGACGTCGTAGTGTGGTGAGAAGGCCGGGTCGAGCTGGCGGATTTCGTCCTGGTTCAGAATCTCGACCTTGTGCCCGGTGGCTTCCTTCAGCGCCACCGTCAGGCGGTCCTTCTCGTAGGAATCGCGGGTCGGATAAAGAGAAAGCTGGCCGCTCCGGTGGAACAGGTGCTCGACTCCGGCATCCTTGAGCAGCGGGGCGTAGGCCTCAAAGGTCGGGCCGTTGACGGCATAGAGTGCGCGCGCGATCTCCCGCACCCGGTCCTCGCGCCCCGCGCGTATGAACTGCAGCAGCCAGGGCAGGACGAAGGGCAAACGGGCGGCGCGGATGACCAGGGGCCCTTCCGGGTCCATCAACATCTTCGGCACATCGCGCAACATGCCGGGCATGGCGATGGGCGCCACCGAGGCCGGGCTGATCCCCCCCAGATTGCCGAAGGAGGTCTGGTTCCCCGGCTCGTCGGGTTCCATCAAGGTGACGGCGTGGCCGTCGCGCTGGAGATAGCAGGCGGTGGCCGTCCCGACCACGCCGCCGCCGATCACGACGATGCGCTTGACGCCTGGAGCGCTTGCAGATTCCGCCCCCTTGGACTCAACCATGAGCCCCCTCCCTCAAAGAAGCCGGTGAACCGAAAGATGAGAACCGGGCCCCGGCGGCACTCGCCGGGGCCCGGCTTTAAGCTAGCGAGCCCGCCGTTCCGAAGCCCGGCGGGCGTATTCCGCGACCAGGATCAGGCCGGTCACAACGACCAGCACGACGGTGGAGACCGCCGTCACCGTCGGGCTCACCTTCAGGATCGCGTCCACCCACATCTGCTTGGGCAGGGTGGGCGCCGAGCCGCCGCTGATGAACAACGCGATCGTCAGCTCGTCGAGCGAGATGACGAAGGCGAACAGGAAGGCCGCGATGAGGCCCGGCGTGATCAGCGGGAAGGTGACGTGACGCAAGGTCCTCCACTTCGTGGCCCCCAGGCTCATCGCCGCCTGGTCCAGGCGCTCGTCGTAATTCTTCAGCACGGCGACGATGGTCACCACAACGAAGGGGATCGAGATCACGACATGCCCCAGCACCAGGCCGATGGTCTCGCCGATCAGATTGAACGGCAGGTAGTGCTGGATCTGGGCGTAGAAGTAGAACAGCGCGATCGCGATGATGATGTGCGGGATGATCATCGGCGCCAACACCAGGGCGAAGACGGCGCCCTTGAACGCCATGTTCTGGCGCGCCAGAACGAAGGCCGCCGGCACGCCGACCAACATGGCGAGAAAGGCCGAGATGATGCCGACCACGAAGGACCGGACCATCGCGCCGAACCAGAGCGGGCTCGACAGGAAGGCGTCGTACCACTCGGTCGAGAAGCCTTTCGGCGGCCACTGGATAAAGGTGTTCTCCGAGAACGAAACCGGGATCACGAAGAAGGACGGCACCGCCAGGAAGAAGATGACGGACATCGCCACGACCCACAGCACCTTGCGCGACAGGGCCGCACGC
>JABIRQ010000142.1 GCA_018699755.1 Rhodospirillaceae bacterium
CGGCACCTTCAGGGGCACGGTCTTGCAATCGACCAGCTCGACCTTGCGCCCGCGCAAGAGGCCCGCGAACTGGTATTCCGACAGGGTGTCCGGCACCGGCGTCACGGCGGCCAGGATGGTGCCGGGATCGGCCCCGATCACCGCGGCGGCGGGCAGGGGCTCCGTCTTCTCGCCCTTCCAGCGCGCATGGTGTTGGGCGCCGCCCCGATGCTTCAGCCAGCGCATGATCGTGGTGTTCGGCCCCGTCACCTGCATGCGGTAGATGCCCAGGTTGAAATCGTCCTCGCGCCGCGTCCCCGGGCCTTTTGTGACAACCAAAGGCCAGGTGATCAGCGGCGCCGGTTCGCCCGGCCAGCAGGTCTGGACGGGCAGGCGCGCCAGGTCGATCTCGTCGCCTTGCAGCACGACCTCCTGGCAGGGCGCCTTGCCCGTGGTGCGCGGCTTCATCGCCATCACGGTGCGCAGCAGGGGCAGCATCTCCATCGCCTCGCGCCAACCGCCCGGCGGCTCGGGCTGGCGCAGGAAGGCCAGGGTCTCGCCGACTTCGCGTAGCTCGCCTGGCTCCCGGTCCATGCCCCAGGCGACCCGCTCGACCGTGCCGAACAGGTTGACCAGGACCGGCATGTCGTAAGGGCTGCCGTCCTCCCGCACCGGGTTTTCGAACAGCACGGCCGGCCCGCCCTCGGCGATCAGCCGGGTCTGGATTTCGGTCATTTCCAGCTCGGGGCGCACGGGAACGGAGACGCGCGCAAGGCGCCCGCTCTCCTCCAACCGAGTCATGAAGTCGCGCAGGGATTCGTAGGGCATGGCGGTCTCGTGTTGGCTCGCGCGGCGGAGAGTAGCGCATTCGCCGCCCTTAACCATGTTTCTTCGCCGAGCCTTAAGCCGCCGGGTGCATCCTGGCGATACGGCGGACCAGGACGGACCGCCCCGATCGCCCCAACCGAGAGACGAAAGGCAGGATGCCATGGCCCTCTCCCTCACCGCTCCGCCGGACCGCCCGGCCGAGGCCGCCGCCAACCTCCGAGACGATGCCCCCCGCACCGCCCGGGTCGGGCGGGCAACCGTGGCCGACGGGGTTTGGATCCTCGCCGCCATGGTCATCTTCGTCGCCTTCCAGGTCGTCGCCCTGCTTTAGGGCGAGTCGGGAGGGTTTTCGCGCGGCGGCCGCCGACCCCGTGCCTGAACGGCTGCGTGTTACCGCGATCGGTCCGGACGAAACGGCGCTAGCAGGGTGTTGAAAAAGGCAAACAGACCCTTCGAGACGGCCCCTTGTCCAAAGGTGCGCGCACAAGCGCGCGTCTCGAATCGGGCCTCCTCGGGGTGAGGCTTAGGTATTGTATTTCCTCATCCCGGGGAGCTCGCGCAAGCGAGCGTCTCGAAGGATGATTGGCGCAACGCTCTGTTTTCAACAGCCTGCCGGATCCGTCTCGCGGTTTATCCGCCCCGTCCCGATGCGCTAGACAGGGCGGGGAGCGAAACGCGCGGGGCCAGACGGGTGGACGATGCCATGACGCAATTCTGGGTGATCGGCGGCGAATACAGGGACACCGGCTTCACCGAGCTCGTGGGCGACGGCGAGCCCCGGCGCTACGGCCCCTTCGACAGCCATGCCGAGGCCCTGGCCGTCTGGCGCGCCAAGTCGATGGAAACCGTCGACCTGCCCCTGTTCCGCTATTCCATCCACGAGGACGACGCGACGGAATATTGGGTGATCGGCGGCCACTACGCCGACACCAATTTCAAGGATATCGCCGGCGGCGGGGCGGAGGAGCGCGAAGGCCCCTTCGCCGATTACGCCAAGGCGCTGGAGGTCTGGCGTGCCAAGGCCATGGCGACGGTGGACGACGCCCATGCCCGCTACCGCATCGAGAAGCGGTGAGCGATTGCGCCGAAGCGGTTCGGCGCGCCCTGGCCTATCCCTATGACGCGCCCGGCCATTGCTATCTACATGGCGGCGGCGAGGTCCGGCCGCTCGACGCCGCCGAAATCGCGGCCGCGACGCGCGGGCGGGTGCCCATTCTCGCCAGCGGCTCGAACCGTGCACCGGAGCGTCTCGCCGCCAAGTTCCCGGCGCTCGGCCCGGCCGAGGCGATCCCCGTCACGCGCTGCCGCCTGCACGGTTTCGACGCGGTCTATTCCGCCCATTTCTCGCGCTACGGCGCCATCGCCGCGACCCTCCAGGCCAGCCCCGGCACGGTGGTCGAGCTGGCCGTCACCTGGCTGGCCGAGGCCCAGCTTCCCGCCATGCACACCAGCGAGGCGCGCGGCGTGAACTACGACTATGCCCGTCTCTCCGGCCTGCGCATCGAACTGGCCGATGGATCGGCGCTGGACGAGGCTTTTGCCTATATCGGCCGGCGCGGCTGCCTGGCGCGGGACGGCATGGCCGTCGCCCTGGCCGAAATTCCCGCCCAAGGCCGAAGCCTCCCAGCCCTGGCCCAGCGCGCGGTCCAGGCCCTTGCCCGCGACCGCCTAGCCACCGGCCTCGCTCTTGAGTCCTTTATCGCGGAAAACGTCCGCGCGGCCGAAACCCGCCTCGCCCGCACCGAGGCCCTGGCCGAGGACGCGGTGCCCTTCGCCTGGCCGGGTATGGCCGTGGTGGCCGACTAGCACGCCCTCGGCCCGGTTCGCTCGTCTGGGCGCCATTGCCCGGCGAAGTTAGGACGTCCCGAGGATCGCCGCCGCTGGATTGCCCGGACTTCGCCGGGCAATGACGGCTGGGGGCATGGAGGCGCCGCCGCTTCCCGACCTATCCCCAGCCTCCACGCTCGTCATTCCCCACTCCCGTCATGCCCCTGCCCCACGCTCGTCATGCCCCGGCGAAGCCCGGGGCATTCAGGCGGCCGCGGCTTTCGAATTGTTTGGGATGGCCGCACGGTTGGAACATATAATGAACTTCCAACCAGCTATACGGTCCGGCCGTGCCCGACCGCAGAATGCCAACAAATGACAAGAATCCGAGATTTGTTCGATGCAACCCATTGATCGTCCGGAAAACCCGTTCGCCGCCAATAGGTTGGCTTGCCGTTGGACCGGCGGATTCGGGGCGCTCGTGCGCAAATGCGCGGGCTTTCCGGCCGAAACCGGCCTAGTCCGGCTCGATCCGCCAGACTACGGCGTTGCGCACGTCCGTGTCCTCGATCGCGCGGGTCGTCTCCACGGCGTAGCGGGCGATCCGGGTCAGCCCCTCCTTGGGCAGATAGGTCCGGTTCGGGTCCCCCATCAGGACCAGGGCACCGCTTCCGGCCAGGCGGCGCAGCCAGGGGAAGACGCGCCCGGCCATAGCCCGCTCGTAGCAGACGTCGCCGGCCAGCACGACGTCCCAGCCCAGGTTCGGGTGGTCCACGATATCGCCGAGGCGGATGTCCGGCCCAAAGCCATCGAATGGCCCGTTCAGCACGGCGTTGAGGCGGATCGCCGCCCCGGCATAGGCGTCGATCTCGACCGCCTCGACCCGCGCCGCGCCGGCCATCAGGGCGGCGATGCCCGCGAGGCCCGAGCCGGCGGCGAAGTCGAGCACCCGTTTGCCCCGCACGATCTCAGGATTGTCCAGCAGATGGCGCGCCAGGGCCTGGCCCCCGGCCCAGGCGAAGGACCAGAAGGGCGGCTCCAGCCCGCTCTCCTCCAGGAAGCTCTCAGTCGCGTGCCAGATCGGCGTGATCTCGGTTGCCTGATGGAGCGCGATCTCCGGCACCAGGGGCGGGCGCGCGATCGCCGTGTTCGCTTCGACGAAGGCGTCCTTGGGGTCGGTCCCGCCCGTCAAGCGGCGGCCAGAAGGCCGTCGATCGCCAATCCGGCGAGAAGGATCCAGCCGAACGCCCGGTTGGAGCGGAATTTGGCCAGGCAATCGGCCGGATCGTCGATATCGACCGTCGCGGCCTGCCAGCCGAGATGACCCGCACCGATGAGAAGACCGAGATAGGCCTGCCAGCCCGCGTCCAGGGCGAACAGGGCGGCCGCGAACAGGGCCAGGGCGAGGCCGTAGAAGACCCGGAGGAAAGGCTTAGTCCGCTCGCCTAGGGCCAAGGCCGAGGATTTCACCCCGACGATGGCGTCGTCTTCCTTGTCCTGATGGGCATAGATCGTGTCGTAGCCCAGGGTCCAGAAGAAGCAGGCGGCGTAGAGCAGGACGGGGACGAGGGACAGGTCCCCCATCACCGCGGCCCAGCCCAGCAGCGCCCCCCAGTTGAAGGTCAGGCCGAGGACCGCCTGGGGCCAATGGGTCACCCGCTTGGCCAGGGGATAGAGGAAGACCAGAACGAGCGAAGCCGCGCCCAGCAGCACCGCGAAGGTGTTGAAGGTCAGCAGGATCAGCAGGGCGATCGCCATCTGCGCGGCGAGGAAGAGCAGCGCGGCCTTGACCGAAACCTGGCCGCTGGCGATGGGGCGGGTCGCTGTGCGCGCGACCTTGGCGTCGAAATTCCGGTCGGCGATGTCGTTCCAGGTGCAGCCCGCGCCGCGCATCAGCACCGCGCCGATCCCGAAGGCGGCGAAGTACCAGAGCACCGTCCAGAAGC
>JABIRQ010000148.1 GCA_018699755.1 Rhodospirillaceae bacterium
GTCGTGGACGGCGGCGATTCCCTTGGCCATGGTCAGGCCGACCATCAGCCCGCCGATCAGGCCGGGCCCCGCCGTCGCCGCGACCCCGTCGAGGTCGCGGTATTCGAGATCGGCCTCGGTCATCACCCGCGCGACCAATCGGTCGAGATGGTTCAGATGGCTGCGCGCCGCGATCTCGGGCACCACGCCGCCATAGGGCGCGTGTTCCTCGATCTGAGACAGCACAGCCTCGGCCAGCACCGTGCGGTCGTCGCGCACGACCGCCGCCGCCGTCTCGTCGCAGCTCGTCTCGATACCCAGGACGATCATCGTCCGCCCGTCTTTTCCGCGATGCTCATCCTGTCATTATATAGGTGTGCGCCATATTGATGTGCGTGGGGGCGAAGCTTCGGGTAAACCTATCGCCATGACACAGGAACCCATTCGCCTCGGCACGCGGGGCAGCAAGTTGGCCCTGCTCCAGGCCGAACAGGTGCGCGACCGCCTGGCCGCGGCCCATCCCGACCTCGCCGCCGAGGGCGCGGTGCGCATCGTCGAGATCCGCACCAGCGGCGACAAGGTCCAGGATCGCGCCTTGGCCGAGATCGGCGACAAGGGCCTCTTCGTCAAGGAGTTGGAGGAGGCATTGTTGGACCGGCGGGTCGATGTCGCCGTCCATTCCATGAAGGACGTGCCGACTCGCCTGCCCGCGGGATTCGAAATCGCCGCCCTGCTGGAAAGCGCCGACCCGCGCGACGCCTTCGTCTCGCCCCGGGCCGCCCGGCTTGAGGACCTGCCCGAGGGCGCGGTCCTCGCCTCCGCCTCGGTGCGCCGCCTGGCCCAGGCCCTGGAGCGCCGACCCGATCTCGGCACCACCCTGATCCGGGGCAACGTCCAGACCCGCCTGCGCAAGCTGGAGGAGGGGCTGGCCGACGCCACTTTCCTGGCCATGGCAGGACTCGACCGCCTGGGCACGCCCGAGATCGCGACCCGGGTGCTGGAGCCGGAGGAGATGATGCCCGCCGTCGCCCAGGGCGTGATCGGCGTCGAAATCCGGGAGGAGGACGCGCGGATGCGCGATTTGCTCGCGCCGCTCGATCATGCGCCGACCGGGCACCGGGTCGCGGCCGAGCGCGCCTTGCTCTTCGCCCTCGACGGCTCTTGCCGCACGCCGATCGGCGCCCTGGCCGAGTTCGAGGCGGGCGGCGCCCTGCGCTTGCGCGCCCTGGTCGCCCGGCCGGACGGCACGGCCCTGTGGCGGGCCGAGCGGCGCGGCCTGGCCGCGGACGCGGCGGCCATGGGCCTGGACGCGGGCGAGGAATTGCGCGCCGCCGCCGATCCGGCCTGCTTCGCCGACGACGCCCGTTCCGCCGACGAAGGTTGAGCGCCATGCGCGTTCTGGTCACCCGGCCCGAGCCCGAGGCCTCGCGGCTGGCCGCGGCCTTGGCCGCGCGGGGAATCGAGAGCGCCCTGGCCCCCTTGATGGAGATTCGCGACCGCCCGCAGGCCCTGTCGCTCGACGGCGTGCGGGCCGTGCTCGCCACCAGCGCCAACGGCGTCCGGGCCTTCGCGCGCGCCGAGCCGGGCCGGGACCTGCCTCTCTTCGCGGTCGGGGCGGCCACGGCCGAGGCCGCGCGCGACGCCGGGTTCCGCCATGTCGTCACGGCCGGCGGCGATGTCGCCACCCTGGCCGAACGGGTCGTCCGGGACCTGGACCCTGCGGCTGGCGCCCTGCTTCATGTCGCCGGGACCGTCACCGCCGGCGATCTCGCCGGCCGGCTGGGGGCCTCGGGCTTCGAGGTCAGGCGGGCTGTGCTCTACGAGGCGCGGCCGGTCGCGCGACTTCCCGCGGCGGCGGTCGCGGCGCTTCGGGCCGGGGAAATCGACGGCGTGCTATTTTTCTCTCCCCGCACGGCGCGCGCCTTTGTTAGTCTGATCCGAACAGCCCGGATCGCGCCGGGTTTGCGAAACAGTACGGCCTATTGTCTGAGCCGGGCCGTCGCCGCCGAAGCCGCCGCGCTCGAGTGGCGCGCAGTTCATGTCGCCGAGACGCCGGACCAGCCGGCGTTGTTGTCCCTCGTCGCGGCCGGGATGCAGGAGCCTCCCCCGCAAGGCGAGGATAGCCCATGAGTGGAAGCGCCCGATGACCGATCGCACCGATACGCCGGATGCCGAACGCCCTCTTCCCTCCGCCGGCGCGGTGGTCGAGGCCTTCGGCGGGATCCGGCCGATGGCCGCCAAGCTCGATATCCCTGTGACCACGGTGCAGGGCTGGAAGGAGCGCGACCGCATCCCGAAACGGCGCTGGGCCGAGATCCGGCAGGCCGCCGCCGACCAGGGTTTTGACCTGGACGCGCTGCCCGACGCGGATGCGGCGGGCGCCGCGATCGCCATGCCGCCGCCGGGAAGCGGGGCGGCAACGCCCGCCGCCGACGCGGGAAAGGGCACCGAGACCGAAAAGACATCCGAGACCGAAAAGACGGGGGCCGTGCGCCAGGATGACGGGCCCTGGGCCGCTTCCGCGCCGGAGGACGAGATCGCCGACGGGTCGTCGGCCACGGACGCCCCGGCTTCGGATGCGTCCGGCCCGACCGCCGCCCCGGATCGGCCGCCCGCTGCCGCCGCGCCGCGCCCGGCGCGACGGCGGCGAAGTGTCTGGCCCTGGCTCGTCGCGGCCTTCGTCGTCGCGGGCCTCGCCGTCACCTGGCGGATCTGGTGGCCCATGGTCGAAGAGGAGGCAGGCCTCGCCGGCATTTTCCAGACGGAGCCCGGCACGGGCGATGATGCCGCGAGTTCTTCGCCGCCTGCGCCCGAAAGCCGGGCGGCCGCCCCGGATTCCACCGCGCCCGCGGCCTCCTCCGCTCAGGGCTCGGCCGCATCGCCCGTCGAGGCGGAGATCGCGGCGCTCAAGGAGTCCGTGCGCGCCCTCCAGGCCGGTGGCGGCGACGGAGGGGCGGCCCAA
>JABIRQ010000312.1 GCA_018699755.1 Rhodospirillaceae bacterium
CGCGCTTTCTTCCGTCGCGATCCGGGTGCTCGATCTGGCGGAGGTGCCGCCCGAGCATATCGGCGAGATTCCCAATGCCCTCAGCGTGGCGTTGCGCGGAGCCACCATGCCCACGGACCTGTGTTTCGAAGCCGATGCCGCGGGCGGCGGCTATATCGTTTTCCTGCCCGGCCGAACGGGAGCGGAGGCGCGCGATTTCGCCGAAGGAATCATCCATGCCCTTTACGGCCGGCTCCAGGCCGCAGCGCCGGATCTGCGCTTCGAGGCCGAGGCCATGGTGTTGCACGACGCTCCCCCGGAGGATGCGGTGTGACGGTCGATTCGACAGAGGGCGAAGGGCCGGAGCGGGACATGGACGAGAGGGTCGAGGAGGACCCCAACAACGTTCGGGACCCGCGGCCCGTGCGCCGCCATGCGCCGATCATTCTTGTCGCGACACTGGCGCTGGCCGTCGAAACGATCCTGGCGGTTCTGTTTTGGCGCGGCGCTCTCGGCTTCGGGCAGTTCCTGGCCATGCATATCGGCGTTGCCCTGCTGCTCTGCATCGGCACGATCGCCTATGGGCGCGCCGCCGGCGGCGCGCTGCCTTCCTTGATTCTGCTCTCCCTCGGAACCTTGCTGCTCGGCCCGCTCGGGCCGGTGGGCTGTCTTTTCACGATGGCCTTTTATCTGGCGACCGAACGCACCGCACCGCAATTCGCGGACTGGTACGACAGTCTCTTTCCCGACGACGACGCGACCGAAGGAGGCGACATGGCGACCCTCCTGATGGAACGGGCGGGTCAGGTCGGCGGCAGCGTCAGCCCGTTTCTCGACGTGCTGTCCTTCGGGACCCGCGCCCAGAAGCAGATGGCGGTGGCCGTCATGACGCGCCATTTCCATCCGGCCTTCGCGCCGGCCCTGCGGCAGGCGCTCGCCGACGCGGACAATGCCGTCCGCGTGCAGGCCGCCACGGCCATGGCGACGATCGAAGACCGCTTCGTCGAACGGGCGGAGGAATTGCGGATCGAGATGGAGAAGCATCCGCGCGATCCCGACCTCATTCTCCAACTGGCCAGGCATTACGACGACTACGCGTTCACCGGCCTCCTGGACCCGCAACGCCAGGCGGAGAGCCAAGTCCATGCCATGGACAGCTATATGCTCTATCTCGAACGGATGCCTCGGGATGCCGACGCCAGGCTTGCCGTCGGGCGCCTGATGCTGCGGCGTGGAGAGGCGCGGGATGCGGCGCGGTGGATCGAGCGGTGCCTCGAGGAGGGCGTCTGGTCGCCGGGCATGGCGGGTTGGCATATGGATGCGCTATATCGTCTCGGCCGTTATGAAGCGATTCGCGATTTCGCGCGGCTCCATCATGACGAACTGACGCGCCTCGATACCTATCCGATTCGATTGATTGAGATGGTCCGCCTTTGGGCCGGGGAAGGGCAAGCTGGGGACGCACCGAATGACGAGGCCGCCCATGCGGTCTAACCCCAGGCGCTCCGGCCGGGGCATCTTCCTGTCGACGGCGCTTGCGGCCTTCGCGGCGCTTGTCGGCCTGGGCGACGCGCAGGCCCAGTTCCGCGCCCCACGCGGCACCCAGGCGGCGCCGTGGTTGGTCTATTACGCGGACAGCGAGCCGCCCGAGGCGTTCCGGGCGTTCGATCTGCTGGTGCTCGATTCGCAGTTCCATCCGCCGCTCGACGTTCTGCGCGACCGAGGCAAGGTCCTGCTCGGCTATATCAGCCTGGGCGAGGTCGAGCAGCACCGCCCGTGGTTCGAGGCGGTGCGCGCCGAGGGCATTCTCTTGCAGGAAAACCGGTTTTGGCCCGGTAGTTTTTTCGTCGATCTGCGCGACAAGCGCTGGGTCGAGCGCGTGATCGAGGAGCTGGTCCCCGCCGTCCTGCACGCGGGGTTCGACGGCTTGTTCTTCGATACCCTGGACAACCCCTTGTATCTCGAGGAGACGGACCCGCAAGCCTATGCCGGGATGACGGAAGCAGCCGCCCGCTTGGTCCGGGCCATTCGCCTCAACTACCCGACCGTTCCGATCATGATGAACCGGGCCTATGGATTGCTGCCCGAGGTCGAGACGGCGATCGACATGGTGCTCGGCGAATCCGTCTATGCCGATTACGACTTCGAGACCGAGAGCTATCGCCATGTCGAGACGGCGCTGTACCGCGAGCAGGTGGCGCTGCTCAAGGCGGCCCAGGCGCGTCGGCCGGCCCTGCGGGTGATGACGCTCGACTACTGGAATCCGGAGGATCGGGCGGGAATCGAGGAAATTTACCGGGTCCAACGGAGCAATGGTTTCGAGCCCTATGTCGCCACGATCAACCTCGATGTGATCGTGCCGCCGCCCAGTGGTGGTGAATAGTCACCAGGAGAGCTCCCATATACGAGGGTTCGGCAGAAAAAAGCTCTGTCGAAGCCTTGTCAATCCAGGGATTTCTGCCGAAAACTCAAAAATTAACCAAACTATGTTAAGTTTGGAACAGACAAAGCATGGCTAACTTTGGCCATGCGCCCGGCTCGGTCGAACGAGCGCGGGCGCGCGGAGGGCCGATGGCGAGAGCTGCCGAGATTCGGCGCGGGGGCATGCGTGCCGCGAGCGAGGCGTTAAGCCGGACCTGGCGCAAACGGGTCGTCGGTCGCGCCTACTATCTCGCAGCCATGAGCGTGGTGGCCGTCGGATTGGCGACGGCCTATCTGCTCCTCCCGCGCGACCGCGAACTCGGCCTCATGTATCTTGAGGACAAGGAATTCGCCGAGGCCCGCCAGACCTACGAGGAGCGGCTGGGCATCGGCGATCTCGGAGTCCCGGTCGTGCTTCCGCTTATCGAGATCTACCTGCATTACGGCGAGGTCGACAAGGCGGTCGCCTTGATGGAGCGATTCCTCGCCGCTCGCCCGATGAATGTCGATGCGCGCGAGCATCTGGGCGAATTCCTCAAGGACGCCCAGCGTTACGGCGATTACCGCCGCAACCTTGAGATCCTCGCCGAACTGGCGCCCAGCGCCGCGATTCTGCGCGCGTTGGCCGGCGTCTACGTGATCGAGGGCGAGGACGAGGCGCGCATGCGGATCCTCGGCCGCCTGGTCGCCAATTTCGATGCGACCGCCGCCGAGTACGAACGCCTCGCCGAACTTCAGGCTGCCTACGGCTATCTGGCGGCGGCGGCCGAAACATTGGATCGCCTGCGCCGACGGTCGCCGGCGGCGCTGGATGGGCGCAACGTGCTTTTCCTCGCCAGTCTGCTCATGGATCTCGAGCGGACCGCTGACGCCTTCACTTTGGCCAGCGAACGGCTGCGGCAATCGGGCGATGGCCAGGAGGGCCTCGACCTGGCCGAGCTGTTTGGCCGCCGCGGCGTGCCGGACATGGGCCTGCGTCTGCTCGACCTCGCGCATGAGGACGCCAGCGAACTCCCCGGCTTCCTGGCGGCGCTCGTCGGTCTGGAGGCGGAGGCTGGCCGACAACAACAGGCCTTCGACCGCCTTCTGCCTCTGTACGAGGCGGGAACCTTGCCGCCGGATCTCGACGTGGCCTTCATCGATCTCGCCATGCAGCTCGGGCGCATGGACCTCGCCTTCGCGGCGGTCGACAAGGTTGCGATCGACGGATTGCCGGGCTGGCTGCTGCTCGGCCTGACGGAAAACGCGCTCGCCCAGGGACGGGCAAGTCTCGCCAATGATCTGGTCGCGCGCCTGGGCGAGGATTTTCTCGACGGCCATCCCATCCTCGCGGCCCGCCTCGCCTTCCTGCGCGGAGATAAGGACGGCGGCGATCGTTGGTTGAAAGAGGCCGAGGGCGATAACGCGCTCTCCGTCGATCAGCGCCTGGCCCTGGCGGGCCTTTATCGCAGCCTTGGCCGGGACGGCGCGGCGATCGACGCTCTTAAAGGCATCGCGGGCATGGAGTCGCCGCCCGAAGAGGTCATGGCGGCCTTGGCCGAGCTTTATCTCGAGACGGGGCGGGCGGAAGAGGGCCTGGCTTTCATGAACGCGTTGCGTGCCCACCGCGCCAGCCCGGCGACGGACGCCGCCTGGGCGGTGTTGAGCGCGACCGTGGAAGGCGAGGCGGCAGCCCTCGCCTGGCTGGAGGGTCTCGATCCCGCGGCGCTCAGCGACCAGCTGCTGACCGACCTCTATTTCATCGCCTTGGACAATGCCAAGGGCGGTCTCGCCGTCGCGGCGGCCGAGCGTCTCTACACCCGTTCCGCCGATGCGGTGCGGGCCCTGTACCTCGCCCGGGCGCTCAGCCTGACCGGGGGCGGGGAGCGGGCGCTCGCCCTGTTGCGACCCATGCTGCCGGGCGATGGCGAGACCCGCGCCGCTTATGTCGAGGCCCTGGTCGCCGCGCTCAAGGCCGGCGCCCCGGTGCGCGAGGAGCTGGTCGCCTATCTCGAGGAACGGCTCGCCGATCCCGACACGACGCCGGTCGAGCGCGAGAGCCTGGTCGGTGGCCTGCTCGACGCCGGCGCCTATGCCGCCGCCCTGCCGGTCTTGGAACAGCTTGCCGACGATCTCGGCGGCGACTGGATCTTTGCCTTCATCGACGCCGCCAACCGCGCGGGCGAGAAAAAGCGGCTCGCCGCCTTTCTGGAGCGCGCGCTTAACGAGCCCGGCATCAAGCGCGAACAGCGCGAGGCCTTGCTCTACCAGCTTCAGGAAAGTGCCGGCCCCGCGGCCGCCCTGCCTTATCTGCGCGATTTCGCCGAGCGGTATGGCGGGCCTTGGGTCTTCGCCTATGCCGACACCCTGGAACAATTGGGGCGCCTGGACGAAGCGGTCGACGCCCTGGCGCGGGCCGCGCTGGGCCCGGGCCTGAACGAGGAGGAGCGCCGCGCGATCGGCTTCCGGATTCTTGAAGCGGGCCGGATCGCCCGCGCGACGGAGGTGTTCGAGGTCCTGGCGGCGCGCGAGCCGGCGAACGGTCCGGCGGTGCAGCAGCTCCTCTACCTCTGGGGACCGCGCCCGGTGCCCGAACAGCTCGACTGGCTGGCGCTTCGGGCGGAGGGCGCTCCCGATGCGGAACAGCGCGCGCTCTGGCTCGATCACCTGATCGGCGGCGGAGGGGCCCAACGGGCGCTCGACCTCGCTGCCAACGATCCGGGGCCGCCGGACGGCCCGGTATTCGGCAGCTATCTGAATGCCTTGGCAGCGCTGCGCTTGCGGACACCCCTCGCCGAGGGCCTCAACTTGCGCATTCTGGTGGAGGATCGGGTCGACGCCCTGCGGCATCTTGGCCAAATTGCCGGGTTCAATCAGCTTCCCGCCCAGAGCCGGGCCGCCTACGAGAAGCTGCTGGTCCAGCGGCCGGACGACCGGGAGGCGCTGCGCGAGGCCGGCCTGGCCGCCTCCGCCGAGGGCGACTATCGGATCGCGGCGCGCCATCTCGACCGGTATTTGGAGCTCGGCGAGGGCGATGCCGAGTTGCACTTCCTGTATGCCGAGATCCTGGGCGCGCTCCGTTGGATGGATATGGCCGCCTATCACTACCGCATCGCGGTGGAGCAGGTCGCACGCCTGCCGGCGCCCGGATACGGTCCGCGCCTGATCGAGGCCAACGCCCTGGCCCGTCTGGGCGAGGGGGCAAGGGCCGAGGTCGCCTTCAACACCTTGCGCGGCGAGCGGCCGGACGATGCGCAATTGCGCGCGGATCTGGCCTCGCTGCTGATCGACACCCGGGACTATGACGGGGCGGAGCGGGTTCTTGGCCAGGAGTAGGACCATCGCCGGATTGCTGGCCGGGGCCGCGGCGGCGGCCCTGTGGGGCGCCGCCGTTCACGCCGATGGCGGGCGCGATGCGGGCGGATTCCCGAAAGGGTTCGATCTGGCGCTGGCGTCCGGCGTTCTTCCGGCGGAAGGGTTCCGGCCCGGCGGTCGGCCGGTTCCGCCGGGCTTGGCGTCCGCCCATGCCGGCACGCCGTCCATGCCCGCGCGGCCGATCCCAGGCCTCAAGGCCGGTGCGCAGCTCGCCCTTGCCGCCCTCGCCGAAACGCCGGCCCCGCCGCCTCGCCTGGCGGCGCCCCTGCCGCTTCAACTTGGCGAGCAGCTGGCTCAACGCACGGATGCCCCGCCGCCGCCCCCGAGGCGACCGGCCCTGCGACCTGGAATCGACCCCGCGGTAAACCCGCCGCGCGCGGCGGGCGGCCCGCCTCCGCCGCCGGCGGGGGCCCCTGGTGCCGTCGCCGTGCTGGCCGAGGCGGCGGGCGAGGAGGCGCGCCTGGTGTTGCGTTGGGCGCGGCCCGTTTCGACGCGCTCCAGCGTTGCGGGTCGCGAATTGCTGCTGCGCTTCGACGCGGAACTGCAGGCGCCCGACCTGGAGCGGGCGGCCCGGGCGCTGTCCGGCTGGGTCGAGGGGCTGCAACAGGGTTACGACACCCTGCTGGTGGTGGCGGCGCGCGACGTCGTTTTCGAGGTCGGGGGCACGGGCGAGACGGTCGAGATTCTTCTTCGGCCCATGGTCACGGCCACGGCCGGTGCGGATGCGGCGACCCCGGACGAGCGGCGCCGGCTGGTCCTGGTCGGCGCGCGCCTGAAGGCGCAG
>JABIRQ010000227.1 GCA_018699755.1 Rhodospirillaceae bacterium
CGAGCTGCAAAAGCAGTATGTCATCACGGCCAGAGCCAAGGGCCTGCCCAACACCCGCGCCCTGGTCAAATACCCGCTGCGCATCGCCATCAACCCGTTCATCGCGGATATCGGCGCTTTGCTGCCCGAGATCATTTCCGGCGCGACGATCGTGTCCGTCGTGCTGTCCCTGCCGACGACCGGGCCGATGCTGCTCGATGCCCTGCGCAGCCAAGACATGTATCTGGCCGGCTCCTTCCTGATGTTCCTGGCCATGCTGACCGTGATCGGAGTCCTGCTGTCCGACCTCGCGCTCGCCGTTCTGGATCCGCGCATTCGCCTGGGCGGGGAGGCATCCAAGTGACCGATACGGTCGAGCCGGGCCGCCGCACAGGCGAGGATGCCCTGGACCACTATGTTTCCAAGGCACCCTTCGATCCCTATTCGCGCGAGGTCATGTCGGAGGAGCAGGAGCGCTATTTTCTCGCGTCGCAATGGCAGCTCATGTGGTGGAAGCTGCGCCGCCATCGGGTCGCGGTCGCCTCCGGCATCATCCTCCTCACGATTTACGGCATGGCGCTCTTCGCCGAGGTCGTCGCGCCCTACAACCTGCATACGCGAAACACGGACCGCCTGTTCTTCACCCCTCAGGCCATTCATTTCTTCCACGACGGGGAATTCGTCGGGCCCTTCGTCTACGGGGTCAAGAAGCAGCGCGACATGAGGCTGCTGAAATGGGTCTATGTCCCCGACGAGACCCAGCCCAAGCCGATCCGCTTCCTCTGCCGGGGCGACGGCTATCGATTCTGGGGGATGTTCGAGGGCGATTTCCATTTGTTCTGCCCGCCCGAGGACGGCACCCTCTATCTCTTCGGCACCGATCGCCTGGGCCGCGACATGTTCTCGCGCATCATCTACGGCGCGCGCATCTCGCTGACCATCGGCATCATCGGCATCATCATCAGCTTCACCCTTGGCATCGTGATCGGCGGCTTGGCCGGCTATTACGGCGGCTGGGTCGACAACATTTCCCAGCGCCTGATCGAGGTGATCCGCTCCTTCCCGGCCCTGCCGTTATGGATGGCCCTGTCGGCCGCGTTGCCGGTGACCTGGAGCCCCATACTCATCTTCTTTGGAATCACGTTGATCCTGGGTCTGATCGACTGGACAGGGTTGGCACGCTCGGTCCGCTCGAAGTTCCTCGCCCTGCGCGAGGAGGATTTCTGCACCGCGGCCCAGCTTATGGGGGCCAAGCCCAAGCGCATCATCGGCCGCCATCTGCTGCCCAGCTTCTACAGCCACGTGATCGCCTCGGCGACCCTGTCCATCCCCTCGATGATCCTGGGGGAGACGGCGCTGAGCTTCCTGGGCTTGGGGCTGCGCCCACCAATCACGAGCTGGGGCGTGCTGTTGAACGAGGCGCAGAACATCAACGTCGTCGCCACCCACCCCTGGCTAATGCTGCCGGTGGTGCCGGTGATCGTCGTCGTTCTTGCCTATAACTTCCTGGGCGACGGGTTGCGCGACGCGGCGGACCCGTACAAATAGCGCCCGGCGCGATTCTTCGGCGGCCTATTCGTTTAGAACGATCAGGTCGACGGGTTCGACCAGACCCTCGATCCGGCGCCCGGCGAGGGCCAGCCGCTCGACTGGCGGAACGTAGCCCTGGCGCAGCGCCGTTTCGACGGCCTCGCGGCTGGCGAGAGCGGAGACCTTCTCCGCCTTGGTATGCTTTTCGAGCTTTGCCGCCAGATTCACCGGATCGCCGATGACGGTGTAATCCAGCCGCGCGTCATCGCCCACCGGTCCGCAATAGACCGGACCGGCATGAACCGCCACCGCCACGGCGGGACGGTGCGGGGGGATGCCTTCGGCGGCCAGCGCCCGGCTCACGGAGCGAGTACTCTTCCGCGTCCATTTCAAACCGCTCATAGGATCGCCGGCCGTGTCGTCGGCCAGCAAAACCTCGATGCGACTCAGGAGTTTTTTTTTGACGCTGGGCGCCCTGCACCCACCGCCCGGACGCGATCCATGGTGACGCCACCGGTCTCTAATTCCTGCCGTCCCCGAGCTACGGTCTTGACGTTGAGTCCGGTCCAGCCGGCGACGACAGTGTCGC
>JABIRQ010000144.1 GCA_018699755.1 Rhodospirillaceae bacterium
AGCACAGCGGCAAGCGAAGCGCGGCCGGGATTGGCGATCGGAGCCGGCGGCAAGCCGGCATAGCGGTACGTGTTGTAGGGGTTGTCCACGGCCAGGTCGGCGCGGGTCAATGCCCGATCCAAAACCCCCGTACCGTCGGACACGGCATAGGCCACCGTCGGATCGGCGTCGAGCTTCATGCCCCGACGCAGGCGGTTGAGGAAGACCGCCGCCACGCGAGGCCTCTCGTCGGGCCGTCCCGTCTCCCGCTCGACGATGGAGGCCAGGATGACTGCCTCTCGAGGCGTCTCCAAGGGCAAGCCGGCGGCGCGGGCGGGCCAGAGCTCCCCCAAGGCCTCGCGCATCCCCGCCTCCATCCGACGGACAAGTTCCGCCCGCCCGTCGCCAAAGGAGAAATGATAGGTCTCGGGCAGCAACGTGCCCTCGCCGAGGCCCTCGGGAATATCGCCGGCCAGACCCTCCGTCCGGCCGATCTGCGCCAGAACCTGATGGGTGGTCAATCCCTCCGGCACGGTCAACCGTCGCACCACGGTGCGACCGCTCGCCAAGAGCGCGACGACCTCGCGCGGGCTGATGCGCGGCTCGAATTCGTATTCGCCTGCCTTGAGGGCGGTATGGGCCCGTTCGGCCCGCGCACCGAGCGCAAAGACGGTCTTGTCGTCGATGATGCCGGCCGCCTCGAGCTGGGCCGCGATGGCGTCGAGGCCGTTGCCCGCCTCGATCACGAGCGTGCTCGGCACCGCCAAGGGGCCGGGCCGGGTGTAATTCGCATAAGTCCAGAACAGAGCGGCGCCGGCGATCACCCCCAACAGGACGGCGAACACAACAAAACGGACGACAAAGCGCCTCACGGCGACTTCAGTCCGTCGTCGTGAAGACCAGAGAAACGTTCGTTCCGCCGAAGCCGAAGGAATTGGTCAACACGTATGAAATCTTCCGCTCGCGCGCTTGGTGCGGCACCAGGTCGATGCCTTCACAGGCATCGTCCGGATCCTCGAGGTTGAGGGTCGGGGGCGCGATGCCGTCGCGCATGGCGAGAATCGAGAAGATCGCTTCGACGCTGCCCGCAGCGCCCAACAGATGGCCGATCGCCGACTTCGTCGAGGACATGGACATCCCCCCGGCCTTGTCGCCGAAGAGGCGCTTGACCGCGCCGAATTCGATCTCGTCGCCGAGCGGGGTCGACGTGCCGTGGGCGTTGACGTAGTCGATCGCTTCCGGCCCGACGCCCGCCCGCTTCAACGCATTGCGCATGGCCCGAAAGGCGCCGCTCCCGTCCTGGGACGGGGCGGTGATATGATAGGCATCGCCCGACAGGCCGTAGCCGACGATCTCGGCATAGATGGGCGCACCGCGCTTTTTCGCGTGCTCGTATTCCTCGAGCACGACGACACCGGCGCCCTCGCCCATGACGAAGCCGTCGCGCCCCTTGTCCCAGGGCCGAGATGCCCGTTCCGGAGTCTCGTTGTAATCGGTCGACAGGGCGCGGGCGGCGGCAAAGCCGGCCATGCCGATGCGGCAGACCGCCGCCTCGGCCCCGCCGGCCACCATCACGTCCGCATCGTCGCACTGAATCAATCGCGCGGCATCGCCAAGCGCATGGGCGCCCGTCGAACAGGCCGTGACCACAGCGTGGTTCGGGCCGCGAAAGCCGTATCTGATCGAAAGATGACCGGAGGCGAGGTTGATCAGCGAGGCCGGGATGAAGAACGGCGAAAGTTTCCGCGCGCCCCGCTCATGCAGGATGACCGAACCGTTGTAGATCTCCTGCAAGCCGCCGATTCCGGAGCCGATCATGACGCCCGTGCGGTCGAGCGATTCCTCGTCCGTCGGCGTCCACCCGGCATCGTCGATGGCCTGGATTCCGGCCGCCATCGCGTATTGGATGAAGCGATCCATACGCCGCCGCTCTCGTGCGTCGACCCAATCGTCGGGTTCGAAGCCGCCTTCCGCGGTGGGTCCGAAGGGAACCTGGCCGGCTATCTTGGACGGAATGTCCGAAACGTCGAAGCCCTCGATTCCACGAATGCCGGAACGGCCCGCGATCAAGCGCTCCCATACCGCCGGTACGCCCACACCCAAGGGCGTGACCAGCCCGAGCCCAGTCACGACAACGCGTCTCATCTCAGGACTTCACCACGCCCAGGTATACGCCATTCGCGAAAATCCGATTCCATGGGTTGCGTTCGCGACCCCGTATGTCGGATCAGACTGCCTGGGAGATGTAGTCGACCGCATCCTTCACGGTGACGATCTTTTCCGCCGCCTCGTCCGGAATCTCGCAGCCGAACTCTTCTTCGAACGCCATCACGAGCTCGACCGTATCGAGGCTGTCGGCGCCCAGATCGTCGATGAACTTCGCGTTCTCGGTAACCTTTTCTTCGTCAACGCCGAGGTGCTCGACGACAATCTTCTTCACGCGATTCGCGACGTCAGTGCTCATTGAAATGTCCCCAAGGATGGTCGATTCGAGTGTCTTCTCACCCCCGAAGCCGGCCAATCGAAGGGCGGCCCGAACTCGGCGGGTCTAATCGTCTGGTAACATACTTTTCCGGGCAGGGCCAGCAGCCAGACGCTTCACAGCGGCGCCTAAATCATCGCCATTCCGCCGTTGATATGAAGGGTCTGTCCGGTGACGTAGGATGCTTCCTCGCTGGCCAGATAAAGAACGCCCGAGGCGATATCTCCGGGATCGCCAAGCCGGCCGACCGGGACCCGCCCGAGAATTGCCGCCCTCTGTTCGTCGTTGAGTGCGTCGGTCATCGGCGTCGCGATGAAGCCGGGCGCCAGGCAATTGACGGTGATCCCCCGCGAAGCGACTTCGGCGGCCAGGGCCTTGGCCATGCCGACCATCCCGGCCTTGGACGCCGCGTAATTGGCCTGACCCGGATTGCCCGTCGCACCGACCACCGAGGTAATGGCAACGATGCGGCCCCAGCGCCGCTTCATCATGCCGCGCAGGACCGCCCGCGACAGGCGGAAGCCCGCGGTCAGGTTCACGTCGATCACGGTCTGCCAATCCTCGTCGCTCATCCGCATCGCGAGCTGGTCGCGGGTCAGGCCTGCGTTGTTGATCAGGATATCGACCTGCCCGCAGGCCGCCTCGGCATCCTCGATCAGCGTCTTTGGAGCATCGGCGCAGGACAGGTCGGCGGGCACGCAATGGGCCCGCTCCCCCAGATCGTCGCGCAGAGCCTCCAAAGCGGCCAGCCGCGTCCCGGAGAGCGCCACCTGCGCGCCGGCCGCATGCAGGGCACGGGCGATGGCGTCGCCGATGCCCCCGGAAGCGCCGGTCACCAGCGCCGTCTTGCCTGTCAGATCGAACACGTGCCGCTCCCCCTGCCCCTAGGCGTCTTTCAAAAACTCTTCGATATCGCCGGGGCCGCCGACCGAACGACCGGCGATGTCCGGCTCGATCCGGCGCACGAGCCCCGAAAGCACCTTGCCGGCGCCGAATTCCGCGATCTTGTCGACACCTTCCGAAGCGAAATAACCGACGCTCTCGCGCCAGCGCACCATCGCCGTCACCTGGCGCACCAGGAGGTCGCGGATGATATCGGGGTCCGCAACCGCCTCGGCCGTCACATTGGCGACCACGGGCACCGCCGGCTCGGCGATCTCGATCGCGCCCAGCGCCTCCGCCATGACGTCGGCCGCCGGCGCCATCAGGGCACAGTGAAACGGCGCGCTGACCGGCAGCATGATGCTGCGCTTTGCCCCCCGTTCGCGCGCCAAACCCGCCGCGCGCTCGATGGCCGCGGCATCGCCGCTGACGACGAACTGTCCGCCGCCGTTGTCGTTTGCGATATCGCAGACCTCACCCTCCGCAGCATCCTCGGCGATCGCGCGGACCGCGTCGAAATCCAATCCGAGGATGGCCGCCATGGCGCCCGCGCCGACCGGCACGGCCCGCTGCATGGCCCGCCCGCGCGTCTTGAGCAACCGCGCCGCGTCCGCCAGCGGAAAGGCGCCGGCGGCGGCCAAGGCCGAGTATTCGCCCAGGGAATGCCCGGCGACGAGGCTGGCGATATCGCGCAAGGGTTTGCCGCCCTCCGCCTCGATCACCCGCAGCACCGCCAGGCTGACCGCCATCAGGGCCGGCTGGGCATTCTCGGTCAGGGTCAGATCGCTCTCCGGCCCGTCGAACATCAGCTTGCTCAGCCGCTGCTCAAGTGCGTCGTCGATCTCCTGGAAAACCTCCCGGGCGGCCGGAAACGCCTCGGCCAGATCCCGGCCCATGCCGACGGCCTGCGACCCCTGGCCGGGGAATACGATTGCGCGGCTCACGCGCCCTCCTGTTCTGGTCCGGTCTATCGTTGCGAGGCCCTTGTCGGGTCCTTGTCTGGAAAGTCGCCCAGTGATAGCGTCCGCCCCGGTCGTGTCAAGCGCCCGCGGCTTCGAATTGCGGGCGGCTGGCATGCTTGCGTCAGCGAGAGATTGGTGTATAACCCGGCGCTCGCACGGAGCGGGCGGCGATGGTCCGTCGTATAGGCTTGCCGCAACGGGATGTCCGGAAATTTCGGACGACCGGATCGCGGTCGGTGCGACAAGTTAAGGTGTTCGGAGAAGGCGTATGCCGTTTTACGAAAGCGTGTTTATCGCGCGCCAGGATATTTCGCAGGCACAGGTCGACGGCCTGGTCGAGCGGTTCTCGGGCATTATCAGCGAGGGCGGCGGCCAGATCGCCGGCAACGAATACTGGGGCCTGCGGAACTTGGCTTTCCGGATTCGCAAGAACCGGAAGGGCCACTACGTCATGCTGAACATTGAGGCCCCCGCCGAGGCGGTCGCCGAGATGGAGCGGAACATGCGCATCGACGAGGACGTGATGCGCTATATGACACTCAAGGTCGATGGCTTCGAAGAAGGCCCCTCGGCGATCATGCGCGGCCGCGACGACCGCCGCGGCGGGCGCCGGGATCGCGACCGCCCAGGCGGTGGACGCGATCGCGATCGCGGCGGGGAACGCGCCGCGCGCCCGGACAACGCGACAGACGCCAAGACAGACGCCAAGACAGACGCCAAGACAGATACAGACACCAAGAAAGATGGAGACACGGCATGACCCCGCCTCCTCACCGAGGACCCGGTGGTGGTGGTGGCGGAGGGGCGCGACGCCCCTTCTTTCGCCGCCGTAAGAGCTGCCCCTTCTCCGGCCCGCACGCGCCGGATATCGATTACAAGGATATCCGCCTGCTTCAGCGCTACGTGTCCGAGCGCGGCAAGATGGTGCCCAGCCGTATCACGGCCGTGTCCGCCAAGAAGCAGCGGGAACTCGCCAGGGCGATCAAGCGCGCCCGCTTTCTCGCGCTGTTGCCCTACGTCCTGCAGTAAGGGACGGGCGCAGCGGGCCGAGGCCCGGCACCGCCCGCCTCCTCCGCCCCGAGCCCCCGAACTGCGCGCATCATGACCAGGGACGCCTTCATCGCCGCCGCCGCGGGCTTGCTTAGCGCGCTTCTGCTCACGACCGTCGCGACGGGTGCGCCGGGCATGGTGCTCTTCGCCCTGTTCAGTCAGGTGCCAATCTTCGTGGTCGGTCTCGGCCTTGGGTCCAAGCTCGCGGTCGTCGCGGCGGCTTCCGGCTTGGTGGTCACCGGGATTTACGCCGGCGCTTTCACCGGCGCTTTCTATCTTGTCGTCTTTGCCGGGCCTGCCGTGATCCTTTCGGCCATGGCGCTGCGCCATCGGCAAGGTGAAGACGGTGCGACCATCTGGTATCCGGCCGACCGGTTGCTCGGCTGGATCGTGGTGATGGCGGCCGTCGCACTCGCCGCAATCTGGCTCGACGCGAGCGATGCGGAGGGTGGGCTGCGCGGGATCATCGAGCGCTTGCTGGCCGATGTCGTGCAGCAGATGCCCGAGAGCCCGCTGCGCGAGAGCATGACGACTTGGTTCGACGTCGTGGCGCCCCGTTTGCCAGCGATCATGGCAACCGCCTGGGTCGTGCTGACGGCGGCGAACGGCGCCCTCGGTCAATGGGCGGCGCGTCGCCTGGGTCGCGCCCTGCGGCCCGCCCCCGATTTCGCGGATATCCAGGCGCCGGGCTGGGCCTTCTACGCCCTGGCCGCCGCCGCGGCGATCGGCTTGCTGATCGGCAACGGAATCGGCTTTCTGGGCGGCAATCTGGCGCCCCTCTTCGCGATTCCGTTCTTTTTCGTGGGCCTGGCCGTTGTCCATGCCTATGCCCGTCGCAGCCAGGCCCGAGGGATGGTTTTGGCCGTTTTTTACATGCTATTGATAATGCTCGGCTTTGTTGCGATGGTTATCGTTGCCGTGCTCGGTATCGCGGAAAGTTTCGCGAACTGGCGGCAGCGACTCCAGCGACCGAGCACGACCTAGGAGGAAAGAAGGCAATGCAAGTCATCCTGCTGGAGCGCGTTGAGAGGCTCGGCGACATGGGCGACGAGGTCACGGTGAAGCCGGGCTTCGCGCGAAACTATTTGCTGCCACAGCACAAGGCTCTGCGCGCCAACGACGAGAATCGCTCGTTGTTCGACGCGCGCCGCACGGAACTCGAAGAGCTGAACCGGAAGCGCCGGGACGAAGCCTTGGGGATCGCCGGCGGCATGCATGGAGCCGCTCTGGTGCTGGTGCGCCAGGCAGGCGAGACCGGGCAGCTATACGGATCGGTCAGTTCGCGCGATATCGCCCAGACACTCGGTGAGGCGGACTTCACCGTTGCCCACAACCAGATCCAGCTCGATCGACCGATCAAGGAGTTGGGCATCTATCCCGTGCACATCGTCCTCCATCCCGAAGTGACGGAGACGATCACCGTCAACGTCGCGCGCAGCGAGGAAGAAGCCAAGCTTCAGGCCGACCGATTGGCCCGCGGCGAAGAGGTGGTGCGCCGCCCGGGTGCCGACGATTTCGACGACGACGATTTCGACGACGAGACGGAAGAGACGCTTCAAGCCGACGAAGAGGCGGCGGACGGAGCGGGGGAAGAGGCCGAGGAGGCCTCGGAGTTGGCAGAAGTGTCCGAATCGGGCGAGGCCGAAGAGGAAGACAAAACGGCCTGACCGACGGCCGGCCCTGGCCGGCCACGCCCGATCCGGCATGGGGGAGTTGGACCTATGCTGTTCGCGCGGCTTCTGGAGCGGGTCATACGCGAGGGGACGCTCGTCGTCACCGATGCGAGCGGCCATACCCATCGGATCGTCGGCACCGACCAGCCCGAAGTGGCGATCCGCCTCCAC
>JABIRQ010000170.1 GCA_018699755.1 Rhodospirillaceae bacterium
CCTCCATCAACTGCGCGCCGACGATCATCGACGGGTTCAGGGAAGCCATCGGCTCTTCGCAGGCGGGTGGTCCGGCGACGTCGTGCGCGAAGTGTTCGAACGCGGCCACGCCGCCGCCGTCCTGCCCTACGACCCCGCGCGCGACGCGGTCGTCCTGATCGAACAGTTCCGCATCGGGGCCTTCGCGGCGGGCGAACCCGCCTGGCTGACCGAAGTCATCGCGGGGATCGTCGAGGAGGGCGAAACGCCGGACGACGTGGCCCGGCGCGAGGCGGTCGAGGAGGCCGGGCTGACCATCGCCGCACTGGAGCCGGTCACGACCTTCTTCGTCAGCCCGGGCGGCACGACCCAGACCACGGCCCTGTTCGTCGGCCGGGTCGATTCGGCGGGCGTGGGCGGCATCCACGGCCTGGACGAAGAACACGAGGATATCCGCGCCTCGACCATGTCCTTCGACGACGCCATGGCCATGGGCGCGGACGGCCGTATCCGCGAGGCCGCCACCCTGATCGCCCTGCAATGGCTGGCGCTCAACCGCGACCGGTTGAGGACGAAGTGGAAATAGGCCGACCGCTCAAATCAAAACGACCGCGCCGCAGGCTTACGCCGGCACGCTCGGTTCGTCCGCGTCGCCGTTGCGCACCCGGCGCATGACCCCGAGCATCTGACGGACCGTATAGACCAGCCCGGCCTTGAACAGGGCGATGCGGATCACCCGCAGGCCGGGGTAGCGCGGGAAGAGCCGGCCCTTGAGGGACAGGCCCCATTGGCGCCCCAGCATGCCGTTCTTCTTCCAGGCCTGGTGGGGCTGGGTGTCGGCCATGGTCTCGACGAAGGGCATCTGGTCGGGCTCGACCTCCAAGGCGCCCGCTGCGATCGCCCGCTCGACCAGGCCCTTGCCGTTGGCCGTGCGCGCGACGATGCCGTTGAAGCCCTCGTCCTCGCCCGTGGGCGAACCGCCGGGCCAGATATCGAGGGCGATGACATCGGCCTGCTCGCCGATCGGGTCCATGCACATCTTGCAGCGCCAGGGCAGGTGCCAGTTGCGCTTGTCCGACCAGACGCTGAGATAGGTGACCGTGTGGGTCTCGCCGCTCTTCGTTTCCATCGTGGTCAGGCCCGGACAGCCGTAGCCCCGATAGCGGAAGGTCGTCAGCTCGTCCTCGGTCAGGTCGTGCTTGGCCATCTGATTGAAGGTCATGGCCAAGGTCGACTGCCCGCCGCAGGAGATCGAGAGCAGGTATTTGCAGTATTTCGCGACCCGTTCGTCCCGCTTGGCCAGGTTGCGCACGGCCGAGATGTCGCAGGGTTTCGCGACCAGCGCGAAGGGCCGGCCCTTCTCCAGATGGTCCATGAAGTTGCTCAAGGGCGCGGTCGGGCCGTAGCGCGAGCCCATGCCGGCCAGCACGTCGTCGCGGCTGACGCTGACATGGGGCACGTTGCGGATCGGCGCTTCGCCGGGCGAGCGCATATGGGCGATGAACTCGACCTCGCCGGATTCGAGCAGATGGATGGCGAGGGCGGTCAGCACGCCCCCGGTCGCCGCCTTGTGACGGATATCCGGGTCGCCCGACCAGCCGTTCCACATGCCGTGGGAATAGCCCCAATAGTCATCGTGCTCCGCGCCCGGACCGGCCGTCTCCGCCGCCATGCCCGAGGTCGAGACGCCCGGGCAGGTCGCGTTGATCAGATTCATGGTCTCCCGGTCGAGCGCCTGTTTCTCCAACGGGCGCAGCACCCCGCCAGGAGTCCAGCGCATCTCGACCTTGTCCGGGCCCGCGATACTCGCGCAAAGGCCGCAGCCGATGCACAGGCCGTTGGTAACGATCTGATCGAGATTGCGGGCCATCCGGGCCTCCCCTTGCTCTCCCTGCCCCTCGCGGGCCGCGCGGGCCGCGCGGGCCGCGCGATCCTGCCACGGCGCCGGGCCGCGGTCCAAGACGCAAACGGCCCGTCCCGGGAGAGGGGTGGGCCGTGCAATCGAGTATTTTCAGAAAATTGCATGGGGCCGAACAAATACTCCAAATCGAGCGAACTGCCGCAGTCCTTTGCGCGCACCCCTCTTGCCCCGTGCGCTTTCAAGCGTAGCATATCGATCAGGTGAGAGTTTCCCCCTATCGCCACCGAGAGAACCGCCATGCCCATTCGCCAAGATCTCGCCGACGCGATCGGCAACACGCCGTTGATCCGTCTGCGCCAGGCCTCGGAGGCCACCGGCTGCGAAATCCTCGGTAAGTGCGAATTCTTGAATCCGGGCAGCTCGATCAAGGACCGGGCGGCAAAGTTCATCATCCTGGACGCCGAGGCGCGGGGCGCCCTGCAGCCCGGCGGCACGATCGTCGAGGGCACCGCGGGCAATACGGGCATCGGCCTCGCCCTGGTCGCCGATTCGCGCGGTTACCGCACCGTCATCGTCATCCCCGAGACCCAGTCCGACGAAAAGAAGGACATGCTGCGCCTGGCCGGGGCCGAACTCGTCCAGGTCCCGGCGGCGCCCTTTCGCAACCCGAACAACTACGTCCGGATTGCCGAGCGCCTGGCCGCCCAACTCACGGAAACCACCCCGGAAGGCGTGCTCTACGCCAACCAGTGGGACAACCTGGCCAATATGCGCGCCCATTACGAAGGCACCGGCCCGGAGATCTGGGATCAGCTCGACGGCAAGATCGACGGCTTCGCCTGCGCCGTCGGCACGGGCGGCACCCTGGCCGGCATCAGCCGCTATCTGAAGGAAAAGAACGCTGATATCCAAATCGGTCTCGCCGATCCGGACGGGGCCGCCATGTACGAATATTTCCGCACCGGCGAACTGAAATCCGAGGGCAGTTCGATCACCGAGGGCATCGGCCAGGGCCGGATCACGGCCAATGTCGCCGAAATCCAGGTCGATCATCCCTTCCGCATTGCCGATGCCGAGGCCCTGCCCGTTCTGTTCGACCTTCTGCGCCACGAAGGGCTGTGCCTGGGCGGCTCCAGCGGCATCAACGTGGCGGGCGCCATCCGCCTCGCCAAGGAGATGGGCCCAGGCCATAGGATCGTCACCGTGTTGTGCGATCAGGGCCAACGCTACCAGAGCAAATTGTGGAATCCAGCCTTCCTGCGCGAGAAAGGCCTGCCGGTCCCAGAATGGCTCGACAGGGGCGATTCTAAAATAGAAATTCCCATTGAAAAATAACGTATTATAGAGGTTATTTAATGTCATGCGGGAATAACACAGCGCTCGTCGAAACGGCCTGGCTGGCCGATCACCTCGACGCACCCGATGTCGTCGTGGTCGACGGCTCCTGGTATCTGCCGCAACTCGAGCGCGATCCCAAGGCGGAATATGCCGAGGGTCATATTCCGGGCGCGGTATATTTCGACATCGACGAAATTGCCGACACCGACAACTCCCTGCCCCATATGTTCCCGTCCGGGGACCGCTTCGCCGAGAAAGTCGGCGCGCTGGGCATTTCGAACGGCCACCACGTCGTGGTCTATGACGGCCTGGGGCTGTTCAGCGCGGGGCGGGTCTGGTGGATGTTCCGTGCTTTCGGGCATGAGCAGGTCTCCGTTTTGAACGGCGGCCTGCCGAAATGGCTCGCCGAGGAACGGCCGCTGGAATCGGGGCCCGTCAAGCGGCGACCGGCCACGTTCCGCCCGGCCTTCCGCCACGGCATGGTGCGCGGGCTCCGCCACATGCGGGCCAATCTCGACAGCGGCCGTGATCAGGTGCTCGACGCCCGCGCCGCCGGCCGTTTCTCGGGCGAGGAGCCCGAGATACGGCCCGGCCTGCGCGGCGGCCACATTCCGGGCAGCCGAAACCTGCCCTTCAACGGCCTTGTCGATCCCGGCACGAATACCCTGAAGGATGCCTCCGCCCTCAAAGCCCTGTTCGAGGGCTCTGGGGTCGATCTCGCCCGCCCCGTCGTGACCACCTGCGGCTCCGGCATCTCGGCCTGCAACCTGGCGCTCGGCCTGCACCTTCTCGGCCACCGGGACGTGGCGATCTATGACGGGTCCTGGACCGAATGGGGCGGCCAGGACGACACCCCGGTCGAGACGGGACCGGCCTGAACGCCGCGCAAAGGCTCGACGAGGATGGACATCCGTCACTATGTGGCAAGCGATCTCGATCAGGTCGTCGCGCTCTGGGGCCGGTGCGGCCTGCTCGTGCCTTGGAACGATCCCGTCGCGGATATCCGCCTCGCCCTTGAAAGCGGACACGGCACGGTGCTGGTCGGCGTGGGAGACGGCGCACGGATCGTCGCCGCCGTCATGGTCGGCCATGACGGGCATCGGGGCTGGCTCTACTACCTTGCGGTCGATTCCGACCGGCGTGGAAAAGGGCTCGGCCGCCGCATGGTCCAGGCGGCGGAGGCTTGGGCCGCCGAGAGAGGCATCCGCAAGGCCGAATTGATGATCCGGGGCGGCAACACGGCCGTGCGCGCCTTCTACGAACGCCTGGGCTATCGCGTCGAGGACCGCGTCGTGATGACGCGCTGGCTGGACGGCACCGAACCGAACGGCTAGGCCTCGAGCAGTCCTACCGGACCGCGCCCTGCTAGGACCCGCTGGTTACCGGCAGTTCCGCTGGCGCTTCCCGGGTCAGGTAGTCGGAACCGTTGCCGGTCACGACCACGACCTCCTCGACCTGGTAGCAACCGTATTCGTTGAAGGTCTTGGGCTCGAGATGGATGATCATCCCCGGCTCCAGCTCCGTGTCGTCCTTGTCCCAGACCGAGGGCGGCTCGAGCATCTGAATGCCGGAGCCGTGGCCGAGCCGGCCGAAGCGGGCGAAGTCCTCGGGGATGCCGAGCTCCGTCGCCACGGTCTTCCAGACCTCGACGATCTCGGAGACCGGCAGGCCGGGGCGAATGGCGGCCACCATACGCTGGGTCAGCTCGTGGTTCTTCCGGTAGGTCTCGCGCTGGACCTCGTTGGCTTCGTCGACGGCGGCGACCCTGTTCACGTCCGACCAATAGCCGTGATAGGTGCAGCCCGCGTCGATCCAGACGATATCGCCGGTCTCGACCTTGCGCTCCGTCGGTTCCTGAGAGAAGCGGAAGTCCCCGCGCCCCGAGGTGCAGGGCAGCCAGCCGACATGATGCGCACCCAGCTCGATCATCGCGACATGCATGCGCCGCTGGATTTCGATCTCGCTCATGCCGGCCCGCGTCTCCTGCCAGCAGCGGTCGAAAGCCTCGCAGGCGATTTCCATGGCCTTGCGCTTGTAGGCCGTCTCCGCCGGCGACTTGAACAGGCGGAGCGCCCAGAGGGTCGGTGCGCCGTCGACGAAGGCCACCTTGGGCAACGCCGCCTTCAGCGCCTCGAAATTGGTCAGGGGCATCCCGAGGCGCATCTCCTCGCCATAGTCGACCCCGATCCGCCCCGCCTCCAGGCCGTTCTCGCGGATCGCCTCGACCAGAAGATCGACGGCCGCATCAGCGAAGCCGACATAGGGCCGATAATCCTCGATCCACGAGGTGTTCTCGAAAGTCGCCGCCTCGCTCGACGCGGCAATCGCCAGAGGTGCGCGATCGGCGAAGATCAGGGCCAGGAACGGCCGCGCGTTGCCGACCCAGAACTGGCTGCGATGGCCGGTGAAGTAACGGTAATTCGGCTCGCTGGTGACCAGCAGCGCGTCAAGCCCGTCCTCGGCCATCCGCGCCCGGGCTTTTTCGTAACG
>JABIRQ010000135.1 GCA_018699755.1 Rhodospirillaceae bacterium
ATCGACAGGACATCGCCCTTGCCGACCTTGTACTGCTTCCCGCCGGTCTTAATGACTGCGAACATCGGACTACCGAACCGCCAGTGATATCGTAAATCAATGCACACGCAAGCGCCCGTGGCCCCAAAGAAATCTGGGGCCCAGGGCGTTGCGGAGCGCGCACTATAGCGGCGCGCGCGACCCTGTCAACGGCGCGGGTTCAAGGCTTCGGGGCATCGTTCCGCGCCGAAACGGCTGTCCATCGGGTGACGGCACCGGTCTCCTCCAACCCTTGAGCATAGAGCGTGCCCTGGGCCGGATTGGCCGAAACGGCGAGGCGCGTGGTTTCGTTGAAGATTGGCGGGGTTAGCCATGCGAAATTGGGATCGTCCTTCGCATCCCTATAGCAGTCGGTCATGGCGGCCAAGCGACCTTCGCTGTTGCTTCGCGAAGTTGACCCCGAAAAGGCGCTGGACTGCCAGTGATTGGAGGCGCAGACGGGCGCTTCGTGGATTGCTGCCGTTCCTTCGATCCGTTCGATGACGCAACCCTCTCCTGGGTTCGTGCCCGCCAGCGTGAAAATGGCGGGCAAGCAGATCGGATCGTGCGTCAACCTCTCCCGCGCCTCGGCGTATGTCGCGCATTCGTCGAACACGACGCGTAGCAGATGGGCGGGCGGCAGACCTGTCTCGCGCCATTGCCGGAATCGGTTGAGGAGCCAGTCGATGGGCATCGGCAGGCCCCGGCGATGCATTGGCGCCTGATTGATCGCCGCAGCGAAACGGCCGGGTGCCGATGCGGTCAGGACGCCCGAATATCCGGGCTAAGTCACGTTGTCGTATGGCCCTGCCGCGCCTTGGCAGCGCAGGATGACGGCGTGCCGTCCGAGCCCCGCCAAGGGCCAGTCGAGAGCTCTGATCAGGCGTTGACCCAGCGCTGCGGGGTCCTCCGCGACAGCCGCTGTACAGCCCCATTCGTAACTCAGGTTCAGGAAATGCGCGCCGGGCCTGTCGAGGCTATTACCGACCGCTGCGATCTCGGACGCATAGGGGTTCGCCGTGCGCGTCAGCCAGCGCCGGGAAATCCGGTCGGCAATACCGGATGACCGGACGGCTATAAGCGGCCTCTGCCGCCGCAAGCAGACATGACATGCCGTCGCCATGCGTGTCCAACAGGGCCAGAGGTCCGGCGCTGCCGACTGTCGCCACCGGCATTTCAGGCAGGGCGGAATCGCCGCTCGCTCGGTGTCGCGCATCCATCTTGGAGGAGTTCGGAGGGCTGATGCTATTTTTCAAGAGCGGATCACCGCACAGGCCAACGTCGTAGGGCGGTTCGGTCGATCCCATGTTGTCTGCCTATCTTGCCGCGCGTCGGGCCTTCTAGTACGGTCCGCCGCGCCGTCCGCGGAGGGGTGCCAGAGTGGTCGAATGGGGCGGTCTCGAAAACCGTTGTGCCTTATGGGTACCGTGGGTTCGAATCCCACCCCCTCCGCCATTTATCTAGGGAAACAGCGGGCTCTAGGCCCTCTTTTCTTTTTGACCCATATTGCAGCGAGATCGTGATGTGGCCCAGAATCGAAACGGCCCGCCACTGGGACGGGCCGCTCTACTCTCTTGTCGTCGACTCGCTGACCGGAATCGCGACGCAGGCCCGCGATGCGACGATAGCCGTGGCGACCTCACCGTCCGGGCGACGTGATCACCTCCGCGACAAGCTGGGCCTCATACTTACGACCGCGTGGGATTTGGCGCTGCGTCGACCGGCATGACAGCAACATCGAGCGATCTCGATAGTGGTCGAACAGGTTCAGTCGGACGTGCTTAACAAGATTTTGATTGTTTGGGTGTCGACGCTCCTATAGCTCTAGGTGGCGCTGTATAATCTTTGTCCGAGGTTCGCAGGCTCGGACAGAGGAAAACGGGGATTGCCGTGCCGGACGGGGAACGGACGGTAAGCGCTGTCGGTCGCAGGGTTCCTGTTCTGCAGGAGGTTTGTTATCGGCGTCGACTGGGGGACGGCCGCTATTCTGGGCGGCGAGGCCCTCTTTCACTGTGTTCCAATTCATATCCGCTCAAGCCCGCCATTCGCGCGGGCCAATCTTTTTGTGCCCACCGCCGGGTCCGGACCCGCGGAGAGAAGGAATAGGCCATGGCGAAGTCGAAAAAGATCAAGGGCACGAAGGGCGACGATTCGCTCGTCGGGACCGAGGGCGCCGACAAGATCGACGGGCGCGATGGTGATGACATCGTCCTGGCTGGCGGCGGGGACGACAAGATCAAGGGCGACAAGGGTGCCGATACGCTGGACGGCGGCGCGGGCGACGACAAGATCGACGGCGGCAAGGGCGACGACGTCCTGACGGGCGGCTTGGGCGACGACCGGGTCAAGGGCGGCGAAGGCGACGACATCGTGTCTGGTGGCGAGGGCGACGACGACCTCTGGGGCAACGGCGGCGACGACCCGGTCCTTGAGGCCGGCGAAGCCCGTCTTGATGCTCGTGCCGAGGGCCTTCGTCACGGCCAGGTCGGCCAGGACCTTGTGCATGAAGTCGTCGACGCAGGCCCCGGTCAGGATGTCCGCCGACTTGTCCCACATGTGGTTCGCGACAAGCGACAGGTTTTGCTCCGTCGTTTCGAACAGGCGGTTCCACCAGCCGGCATCGATCTTGATCGTCGCCACCCGGACCTCGTGATAGATCGCCTCGGCGAGCTTTGCCGCCGTGCGGGCCTTGAGCCATTTCAGATGCAGGGTCCATAGCTCGCGGCGGGCCGCCGGATCCTCCTTCACCCTGTCGCCGAGCCGTTTCTGGACCGCCGTGTATTCGCCCTGGAGGGCGAAAGCGATCTGGTCGCGGTCGAAATACTGCTCCCAGAGCCGCGTGTGCTCGCTGCTTGCCCGAAACTTCTTGTCGAGGCTGCGGACGCTGACCGCGACGTAGCCGCTGCCGATGCGCACGATGTCGTCGGGCATTTCGAGCAGTTCGATGCGGGCGGCCTCGTAGCGCTTGTCGTACGCCGCGTATTTGCCTTCGTAGAATGCGACCCTGGCGTCGTAACGCGGTTTCTCGGCCTGGTAGGGCTCGACGCCCCAATTCGTGTCCTCGAGCGCAAGGACGCCGAATGCATCGATCTCCTCGGCCGCATGGCCGTCGCCCGCGGAGACGAACAAGGCGAAGGCGAGTCCGAGGCAGACGGCCAGCCGGGCGAGGCCACGAGGCCCGGCGGAGCGGTCGATCTTTGCGGGATGCGCCTTTCGTCTCACCGGTCGCGCTCTCTCCAGAATCGCCATGATCAATCCTCGAGCGGCTCGAGTTCGGGCAGCTTCGGCAGGCCGTTCAGCTCGGGAAGTTCCGGCAGCTCGGGCAGCGCCTCCAGGTCGCCGATGTTTTTGCTCGCGGCGGCCGGTTCGGGCGCATCGCCGCCATCCGCGGCGGGGGATGCCGCGGCCGCGGCCTCCAGTTCCGCCACCAGTGCGGGACCGACCTCCCCGGTTGCCGTCTGCCCCTGATCGCGCTGATAGCGTCGGATCGCTTTGGCGGTGCGCGGTCCCATCCGACCGTCGGCCGGCCCCGGGTCGTAGCCAAGGCCGGCCAAAGCCTTTTGCGCCCGCGCCACGTCGTCGGAGTAGGGGATCGGCGCGCGCGGCGTCGTCGAGGCGCTTCGTGCCGAAGCGCCAACGCCGCCCATCGTGACCTTGCGGAAGAACACGGCGCGATCGCGCTCGAGCTGCACCATGACCTCTTGACCGGGCCGCAACGCTGTCACGGTGTCGACCACGTCCTGCGCGCCGGCGATGCGCCGGCCGTCGATCTCGCGGATCACGTCGCCGCGCCTCAGTTTCGCGCGCTCGGCCGCGCTGCCGGGGGTCACCGCGAGAATCAAGGCGCCGGAACCCGACGCGACCCCATCGGCCTGCATTTCCGGAGTCACGGCCTGAATCTCCACGCCGAGAACGGCTTTTTCGGTACCCGGTCCGGGTCCGGCAACCGCATCCCTGGGCACGATTTTCCACTGTCCGTCGGGCTGGCGGCAGGCCATGGCCGTTCGGCCGCCGGCGTCGCCTTCGCCCAGGCTCGTGGTGATTTGGATTTCCTTGCATTCGGCCGCTGCGACGACCGTGGGCGGGGTCTCGCCGAGCCGGCCCAGCGCCTCGCGCGCTTCCGCATTGCCGTTCGCGGCCGCCGCCCGGTACCAGCGCAGCGCCTCGTCCCGGCTGCTCAAGTCGTCGACTTCGGACTCGTAAATCTGACCCAGCTCCAACTGGGCATCGGGCTGGCCCCCTTCGGCCGCCCGGCGCAGCCAGGTCAGGGCCTTGGCGTCGTCCTGGGGCACGCCGCGCCCGACCCGATAGAGCTGGCCGAGGTTGTATTGGGCGTCCAGATGCCCCTGTTCCCCTGCCATACGCGTCCACCGCGCCGCCTCGTTTGCGTCGCGCGGCACGCCGCGTCCCGTCTGATAGAGAAAGCCGAGATAAGCTTGCGCCTCCGCGTTGCCGCTTTCGGCGAGTGGCTTGAACTCGGCAGCCGCCGCTTCGTAGTCGCTCCGTTCGAGGGCTGCGACCCCATCGCTCACGGTCGCCCAGCCTTGGGATATCGGAACGATCAGCAGCAGTGCAATCAATGCCAGTCGGGTTATCGACACCTCTCCTCGTCTCCCGTTTGGAAGGCCCGTGGATTCGGCAACGACCGGATGCGTCGGGAAATCTGGATTTCTCCGTTTCCCTGTCGGGTGACGTCGGTTGGACCCGCTTCTTCTATCGACGATACGAGAATCATCCGGTCCGCGAAGAATAGCCGATCATGCCGACCGGGTGAAATCAACCGAATCGACGAGGGCATGGTTGGGCCATCGATTTCAGGCCGGATGCGGTCCGGACCGCGACTGGGTGGGACGGCTTGGTCGATTGCGCTCCACCATTCGGCGTGCGCCTCAGTCCTTGCAGGCCCAGGCGATCAGGCGGTCGACGAAGCG
>JABIRQ010000302.1 GCA_018699755.1 Rhodospirillaceae bacterium
GAAAGCGGCCGCTTCCTCATGATCTCCAGCGCGGACCATTCCAGCGGCGAAATTCGCGTCATGCCCACCGACGGCAGCGCCGATCCCGTCCTGATCGCGCCGCGCCAGCCCTTCGTCGAATACGACGTGACCCATCACGGCAACCGCTTCCTGATCCGCACCAATGTGGGCGGGGCCGAGGATTTCAAGGTGGTCGAGGCGCCCCTCGACGCGCCCGGCCCGGAAAACTGGCGCGATCTGGTTTCCCACGAGGCGGGCCGCCATATCCGCGTGATTCTGGTCTTCGCGGACCATATGGTGCGGCTCGAACGGGCACGTGCCCTGCCGCGCATCGTCGTCCGCCGCCTCTCCGACGGGGAAGAGCACACGATCGCCTTCGACGAGGAGGCGTTCGACCTGGGCTTGATCCCCGGCCACGAATTCGACACGACGACCCTGCGCCTGACCTACAGTTCGCCGACCACACCGCGCCGGACCTACGATTACGATATGGAAAGCCGCCAACGCATCCTGCTGAAGGAGCAGGAGGTGCCGAGCGGCCACGACCCCTCGGCCTATGTCGTGCGCCGCCTGTTCGCGCCGGGCCATGACGGGGTCGAGATTCCCGTCACCGTGCTGCACCGCAAGGACCAGGACCTCGACGGCAACGCGCCGCTCTATCTCTACGGCTACGGCTCCTACGGCATTTCGATGCCGGACTATTTCGACACCGATGTCTTCAGCCTGGTCGACCGGGGCATGCCCTATGCCGTCGCCCATGTCCGGGGCGGGACCGAAATGGGGCGGCGCTGGTATCTCGACGGCAAGTTGGAGAAGAAGGAAAACACCTTCCGCGATTTCATCTCGGTGGCCGAGCATCTGATCGCCGAGGGCTATACGGCCAAGGGCCGGATCGCCGCCAACGGGCGCAGCGCCGGCGGCATGTTGGTCGGCGCGGCCGTCAACATGCGCCCCGACCTGTTCGGCAGTGTCGCGGGCGAGGTGCCCTTCGTCGATTGCCTCACCACCATCCTCGACGACAGCCTGCCCCTGACCCCGCCGGAATGGACCGAATGGGGCAATCCGATCGCCGACGAGGCCGTCTACCGAAGGATGCTGGCCTATTCCCCCTACGACAACATCCTGGCCGGGCCCTATCCCGACATCCTGGCCACCGGCGGGTTGACCGATCCGCGCGTGACCTATTGGGAGCCGGCGAAATGGGCGGCTCGCCTGCGTGAGATGAACACGGGCGAGTCCACGATCCTGCTCTGGATCAACATGGAGGCGGGCCATGGCGGCGCGGCCGGGCGCTTCGACCGTCTGAAGGAAATCGCCCGGGTCTATGCCTTCTTCCTGCGCAGCTTCGGCATGATCGGAGCCGCGCCGACAGGATGATCGCAGTCGGTTGAAAACAGGTCTCGTGCCAATCATCCTTCGAGACGCTCGCTGGCGCGAGCTCCTCAGGATGAGGAGATAGCAATGTAGCCCTCACCCTGAGGAGGCCCCCCTTCGAGACGCGCGCTTGCGCGCGCTCCTCAGGATCAGGGGGCCGTCTCGAAGGGCTTGAGGACCCTGCTAAATTGTTTCGACCTATCGGCGGAAGGGGAGGTCAAGCATGGCGGAAGAGACGGGCGGGCGGCCGGAAGACAACTACCGGCCCCGCTATGCCGAAATCCCCAGCTTCATGCGCTACCCCATCGCCGGCGGGCCGGACGAGGTCGATATCGGCTTGATCGGCGTGCCCTTCGATCTGGGGGTGACCAACCGGCCCGGCGCGCGCCACGGCCCGCGCCAGGTGCGCGACATGTCGAGCTTCATGCGCCGCAGCCACCACGTGAGTCTGATCACGCCGGACGAGCATTTGCGGATCGGCGATCTGGGCGACGTGCCGCTCAATCCCTTTAGCATCGACAAATGCGTCGAGCTGATGACGGCCTACTATCACCGGGTGGTTGACGCGGGGACCGCGCCGCTCTCCGTCGGCGGCGACCACTTGGTCAGCTATCCGATCCTGCGCGCCCTCGGACGGGACGGCCCGGTGGGCCTGGTCCATTTCGACGCCCACTGCGACACGGCGGACACCTTCCTCGGCGCGAAGCATCACCACGGCGCGCCCTTCCGCCTGGCGGTCGAAGAAGGGGTGCTCGATCCCAAGCGCGTCATCCAGATCGGCATCCGCGGTTCCCTGACCGATCCGGATATCTGGAAGTTCAGCCACGATTCGGGCATGCGCGTGGTCTATATCGAGGAATATTTCGACCGTGGCGGGCCCGACTGGGTGATCGAGGAGGCGCGCAAGGTCGTGGGCGACGGCCCGGTCTATATCAGCTTCGACGTCGACGGGCTGGACCCTGTCTACGCCCCCGGCACCGGCACGCCCGAGGCGGGCGGCTTCTCGATGTACGAGGCCCAGAAGATGGTCCGAGGCCTCCAGGGCCTGGACATCGTGGGCGGCGACGTGGTCGAGGTCTCGCCGCCCTTCGACCCCACGGGCAACACCGCCCTCAACGCCGCCACCATGCTGTTCGAGATCCTCTGCGTTCTGGCCGATGCCCGGCTGCGGGCGCGGGGCGGATGACCATGCCCCCGAACCGGCCGAGCCTCGCGCCGCTCGACGGCACGCGCCACGACATCCTCATCGTCGGCGGCGGCATCAGCGGCTGCAGTGCGGCCCAGCATCTCGCCGCTGCCGGGTACAGCGTGTTGCTGGTCGAGAAGGGCGATTTCGCCTCGGCCGCGACCGGGCGGTCCAGCCGCCTGCTCCATTGCGGATTGCGCTATCTGGCGCCCGCGCGCAGCCCGGTCGAGTTCCTGGTCCGGCCCGACAAGCTTTGGACGGCCCTGTCCATGGCCGTCCGTTCCCTGCGCACGCGGCGGGAATTCCTGGCCGCCTCGCCCGACCGGTTGCGCGTCCTCGACATGGCGATCCCGGTCTATCGCGGCGCGGCCTATCCCGGTTGGCAGGTCGATCTGGGCGCGGCCATGTTGGGCGCCCTCAATCTCGGCGGGCCGCCCTTGAACTATTGGCGGCGCAAGCCGGACAGGGCCGCCGCGGACCATCCCCTGGTCGCCCGCCTGCGCGAGCCCGAGACCCTGGCCAGCGTCTTCGGCTTCCGCGACTACCAGTTCCATTGGCCCGAGCGCATCTCGATCGACGCGGCCATGGCGGCGGAACGGCACGGCGCGGTGCTGCGCAACTACACCGAGGCGACGGCCCTGGAACCTTTGCCCGGCGGCGGTTGGCGCGCGGTCCTCAAGGATAGTCTGGCGCCGGGCACACCGGCGGCGGTCGAGGGGCGGATGCTTCTGAACCTGGCCGGCGTCTGGGTCGACGAGGTCAACCGCAAGGCCGCCCCGACCAGTCCGCCGTCGCGCAAGATCGTCGTGGTCAAGGGCGCCCATATCGCCGTGCGTCTGCCGGACGAGTGCCGGGGCTTCGGCATCGCCGGCCTGAACACCGAGGGCGAGCATATCTTCTGCCTGCCCTGGGGCGACCTCCACTACATCGGGCCGACCGAGACGGTCTACGAGGGCGATCTCGAGGATGTGCGTCCGGACGAGGCGGACATCGCCTTCCTGCTTGAGGAGGTCAACCACATGATGCCCGCCCTCGACCTGAAGCGGGACGATGTCGAACTGGCCTGGGCCGGCGCGCGCCCGATCACCTACGATCCGGAACGGGCCAAGGGACGGCGCATGCCGTTCAGCGTGCTCCACGACCTGGGGCGCGAGGGCATGGGCGATGCGCTGGCGGTGACCTGGGCGGCGATCATGTTCCACCGTCCGACGGCGCGAAAACTGGTGAAACGGGTGCGCGCCGCGCTGCGGCCGAGCGGCCCGCCGGTGCCCGTTTCCTATGCGGTCGAGGGGTTTCCGGAGAACACCAACGCGCCGCCCCTGATCGCCGATTGCCCGGACATCACCACGGCCACCCTGCGCCATGTCGCCGAGCGCGAACACCCTGCTCACTTGACCGATATCCTGTTCCGCCGCACCGGCCTGGGCTGGCGCACGCAGGTGCCGGAAGAGGCCGCCCGGCGCGCCGCCGAATCGGTCGCCGATATTCTGGGCTGGGACGAGGCCCGCGTTGCGCGGGAGGTCGAAGGCTACCTGGCCCATGTCCGGGCCCAGCACCTGCAGGACTAGCGCCGGGGTTCCAATGACGGCCACCCGGTCGTGTTGCGTCGATTTGATCGATATCAAGTGGCCGATGCTTACCCGCTCGTAGTGTCACGAAAGCGATGTTGCTGACCGGTGAGTGGGGCAGTCATGCGGATCCCGGGGGTCTCGAGCCGACAGGTTCTCGCGTCGTTGGGCGCGGTTTTCGGCTTGCTTGTCCTGGCGTCCGGCGACGCGACCGCGGCCGATGA
>JABIRQ010000133.1 GCA_018699755.1 Rhodospirillaceae bacterium
GAGGCCGGTCATAGCCGGCAGCACGGCCAGGATCAGCCCGGCATGGGACGCGCTGGTGTAGCGCTGGCCGATGCTGAACAGAATCGGGAAGATGACGAAGCCGCCCAGGGCGGAGACGACGAGCCAGCGCCATTGCAGACCCCCGCGCGGCAGGCGCATGCGCAACGCCAGGGCCAGGGGCGCAGTGACCAGGGCGGGCAACGCCGTGCGCAGCACCCCCACCGTGACCGGGTCGATCTCCGCCACCGCGATCTTGGTGACGATCGGCGTGGCGCCCCAGATCAGGATCGCTGCCGCCGCCGCGCCGAACACAGCGCGGCCCGGCGCGGCCTGTCCGGCCGCCGCCTCGGGCGCCCGGTTCACCCCGCGCCCTCGACCGGGCCCATGGTATGGCCATGGTCGAGCGGGCCGTGGCCCTTCCCGAAGCCGGGGGCCTTCTGGATCGCGGTCCAGACATAGGCCCGGGCGCGGGCAACGGCGGGGGCCAGGTCCAAGCCCTGGGCCAAGCCCGCCGCGATGGCCGAGGCCAGGGTGCAGCCCGTGCCGTGGGTGTGGCGGGTCTCGATGCGCGGGCTCTCGAAGACCGCCGCTTCATCCCCGTCGATCAGCACGTCGCGCACGGTCTCGCCGTCCATATGCCCGCCCTTGAGCAACACGGCGCGCGGGCCCAGAGCGAGCAGCCGGCGCGCCAGGGCTTCCATCGCCTCGGGACCGGCCAAGGTCTCGCCGGCCAGGGTTTCGGCCTCGGGGATGTTCGGAGTAACGATTCGGGCGAGGGGCAGCAGCCGGGTGCGCAGGGCCTCGACCGCCGCATCCTCCAGCAGGCGCGCCCCGCCCTTGGCGACCATCACGGGATCGACCACCACGGGCAGGCCGGGCGCGCGGGCCTCGATCTCCGCCGCCACCGTCTCGATCACCGCGGCGGAATGCAGCATGCCGATCTTGATCGCATCGGCGCCGATATCGTCGAGCACCAGCTGCATCTGTTGCGCAATGAAATCGGGCGGCACCGGATGGATTCCAAACACCCCTTGGGTGTTCTGGGCCGTCAACGCCGTGACCGCGGTCGCGGCATAGCCACCGAGCGCGGTCACGGCCTTGATATCCGCCTGAATCCCCGCCCCGCCCCCGGAATCGGAGCCCGCGACAATCAGCACCCGTCCGTTCATGGAAACCTCGGAAGCCGCCTTATTGGAGCCGTCAGATATGGGCCGAGGCGAGCGCGTTGTCCATCGAACCCACGCCCTTATCTTGCGGCGCGGGCGATGGCGTCGACGATATCGGAGACGACGGCCTGGACAAGGGTTTCGTCCTCACCCTCGGCCATGACGCGGATGACCGGCTCGGTGCCCGATTTGCGAATCAACACCCGGCCGGTGCCGTCGAGCCGGGCCTCGCCGGCCGCGATCGACTTCTTCACCGACTCGGCCTCGAGCGGCTGGCCCTCGTCGAAGCGGACATTGCGGAGGATCTGGGGCAGAGGCTCGAACAGACGGCTGACCTCGCTGACCGGCTTATCGGCCTGGACGATCACGGCGAGGGCCTGAAGGGCCGCGATCAGCCCGTCGCCCGTGGTGACGTAGTCGGACAGGATAATATGGCCGGACTGCTCGCCCCCCATGTTGTAGCCGCCCTCGCGCATCCGTTCGATGACGTAGCGGTCGCCAACCTGGGTGCGCACGAGGTCGAGGCCGAGCCCGGAGAGATACCGTTCGAGGCCCAGATTCGACATCACCGTGGCAACCACGCCGCCACCCCTGAGTCGGCCCACACTGTGCCAATGCAGAGCGACCATGGCCATGAGCCGGTCGCCGTCGAGCACCGCGCCCTTATCGTCGACGATCACGACCCGGTCGGCGTCGCCGTCCAACGCCACCCCGAGATCGGCGCGGGATTCGCGGACCTGACGGACAAGCGCGTCGGGATGGGTGGCGCCGCAATCCTTGTTGATGTTGGTGCCGTTGGGGTCGACGCCGATGCGCACCACCTCCGCCCCCAGTTCGGCCAGAACGGTGGGGGCGACCTTGTAGGCCGCGCCGTGTGCGCAATCGATCACGATGCGCAGCCCGTCCAGGGTCAGCCCGTCGGGAAAAGTGTTCTTCACGAACTCGATATAGCGGCCGGGGGCGTCGTCCAGCCGCTGGGCGCGGCCGAGCTTGGCGGGGTCGGCGCGGAGGGGGCCCAGTTCGCCGTCCATCAGGGCCTCGATCTCCGCCTCGACCTCGTCGGAGAGCTTGTAGCCATCGGGGCCGAACAGCTTGATCCCGTTGTCATGGAACGGGTTGTGGGAGGCCGAGAGCATGACCCCCAAATCGGCCCGCATGCTGTGGGTCAGCATGGCCACCGCCGGGGTCGGCAAGGGCCCGACCAAAGTCACGTCCATGCCCATGGAAACGAAGCCGGCGGTCAGGGCCGGTTCCAGCATATAGCCGGAGAGCCTTGTATCCTTTGCTATCACCACACGGTGACGATGGTTTCCCCGCGTGAAGCGGTAGCCGGCGGCCATCGCCACCCGGGTCGCGATTTCCACCGTCATGGGCTCGGCATTCGCCGTGCCGCGAATGCCGTCCGTGCCGAAATACTTGCGTGCCATGGCCCCCGCCAGATGCGTCGTGTTGTCGCCTTATAGCAGACTGGGCCGGGGAAACGGGAGGCGGCTGTGGCGTCGCGTTTGGTGCGACGTTCCGGTTCTACCCCCGCACCGCCCGCCAGACGGCGAGGGCCTGAGCGGTTTCGGCCACGTCGTGGACGCGCAGGAACTGGACTCCCGCTTCGGCGGCGATCAGGGCCGCGGCGAGGGAGGCGGCCAGGCGTTCGCCTGGCGCGGCGCTTCGCTTCACGTCGCGGACCAGGCCCTTGCGCGAGGCCCCGATCATGACCGGACAGCCGAGGGTGTGAAAATCGGCCAAGCCGCGCAGCACCGCCTCGTTATGGGCGCTGGCCTTGGCGAAGCCGAGGCCCGGATCGACGCAGATATTGCTTCGGAGAACGCCCGCCCCTTCGCAGGCGGCGATGCGGTCGGCGAGCTCCGCCGTCACCTCGCCCACGACATCGTCGTAGTGCGGCTTTTCGCGCATGGTCGCCGGATCGCCGCGCATATGCATCAAGATCACAGGGCAGCCCAGCGCTGCGACGGTGTCGAGGGCGCCCGGATCGTAGGCCAGGGCCGAGATGTCGTTGACCACGCTCGCGCCGGCCGCCACCGTCGCCTTCATGACGACGGCGCTGCGCGTGTCGATCGAGAGCGGTGCACCGCAATCCGCCAACCCCTCGATCACGGGCAGGACACGGCGAATCTGTTCCTCCGCCTGGGTTTCCGCCGCGCCCGGCCGGGTCGACTCGCCGCCGATATCGAGCATGTCCGCGCCCTCTCCGACCAGGCGCCGTCCCTGGTCGACGGCGGCGGCCGGATCCAGGAACCGCCCGCCGTCGGAGAAACTGTCCGGCGTCACGTTGACCACGCCGACCAGGCGGGGCCGGTCGAGCCCAAGTCCCGCGAATGCCGCTGGCAAGACGGCGTTTACCCTTCCTCCATTCATGGCGCGCACTCTGGCCTCGGTTATTCCCCCTGTCCATGGAGCGCGAGATGTTCGACGGCATTGAGGCGGACGGCTGGACCGACGGCGCGGCCTACGACGTCGGGATGGGCCGGTGGAGCCGGTCCGTGGCCGAAATCTTCCTGGGCTGGCTCAACCGCCGTCCCGGCCTGACCTGGCTGGATGTCGGCTGCGGCACGGGCGCGCTGACCGCCACGATCCTGGCCAAGGCCCGACCGGAACGGGTGCTGGCGGTCGACCCTTCAGCCGCGTTCCTGGCCCATGCGCGCGCCGTCTGCGTCGATCCGCGCATCGCGTTCGAGTCCGGCGAAATGGAGGATATCCCCGCCCCGGACGGCTCCTTCGACGCGGTGGTCAGCGGCCTCGCCCTCAACTTCGTCGACCGCCCGCGCTTCGCCATGCCCGAGCTGCGCCGCGTCGCCAAGCCGGGCGCGGTGGTTGCCGCCTATGTCTGGGACTACGGCGGACGGATGGAACCCCTGC
>JABIRQ010000203.1 GCA_018699755.1 Rhodospirillaceae bacterium
ATATCGGCCTGACCCGCGCCGGCATCGGCGTCGCGGTCGGCGAGCTGTACGGCCGGACGCCGTCGGCCAACGAGAACGAGCCACCTCTGGCGGCTTAGTCGGGGGTTTCCTCCCTCCCCCCTTTGCCTCCGACTGGGCCTCCGACTGGGCCTCCGACTGGAAACGGGGCGCCTCCGGGCGCCCCGTTTTCGATTCCCGCCCCGCGATCCGCCCAACGCCATTCGCCCCCAGTGCCATTCGCCCAGTGCAGTTCGCCCAGTGCAGTTCGCGGCTCGGTTCAGGGGGCATCCGCGCGGCCCAGGATCGTCGTGCGCCATTCCCCGATCTCGACGATCTCGCAAGGGACCAGCCCGGCCGACCGATAGGCCCCGTCGAGGCGGTCCCCCTGGCTCGCCAGCACCCCGGACAGCACGGCGCGGCCGCCGGGCGCGAGCAGGGCGGCCAGATCGTCCGCCATGGCCACCAGGGGTTCGAGCAGGATATTGGCGAGCACGAGATCGAAGGGCGCGCCGCGGCGCACCACGGCTGCGGCGGCGCCGTCGCCTTCGGCCGCCGAGACCTGGCCCCCCACGCCGTTGCGCAGGGCGTTCTCCGCCGCGTTGGCGACCGCGGCGGGGTCGTTGTCGACCGCGAGCACGGCGGCGGGCCACAGCTTGGCCGCCGCGACGGCCAGGATGCCCGAACCGCAGCCCAGGTCGAGCACGGCGGTCGGCGCATCCGCAATGCGCCCCAGAGCCTCGAGGCAGCCCATAGTGCTGCCATGGGTGCCCGCGCCGAAGGCCGGCCCCGCATCCATCAGCAGCGGGATCGCCCCGTCGGGGCGCGGATCCTCGATATGGCTGCCATAGACGTAGAATCGCCCCACGGCGACGGGCGGGAAGGCGGCGCGGTTCTCGGCCAGCCAATCGCGCTCGGCCAGGGCCTCGACCGAAGCCTCGGGCGCGGCAAGGCCGAAGACCTCCGCGACCTCCGCCAGCAAGGCGCCCAGAGCGCGTTCGTCCGGCCGCGCGCGGGCCAGGGCCTCGACGCGCCAGCCGCCGCCCTCGGTGATTTCGCTGCCGGCGCTGTCCGCGACGGCAAGCAAGCTCTCTTCGAAGGCCTCCCGCGCAGCCTCCGGCACGGTCACCGCGATGCGCCACAGCCCGGTCATCGCCGCCTCATCGCGCCCGCCCTGCCCGGGATTCGGGAATTCCCCATGGCTTGCCGCCGCGCTTCGCCACCGCCAGACTGCCGCGCCGGGCCGCTTGGCCGGTGGGGGGGATGAGAATGGAGCCGGACGGAAGCGAGGGGCCCGCCGTGCGCGGCCACGGACGCGGCCAAGCCCGCGACCATGCACGGGGCATCGTCCTGATGATGCTCGCCTGGTCGCTCTTCCCGGTGATGGACGCCGTTTCCAAATACATCAGCGACGATTACCACGTCCTGCAGATCGTCTGGGCGCGTTTCTTGTTCCAGGCTCTCGCCACCCTGGTCCTGCTGCTCGCCCTCGGTCGCCGGCGCGCCCTGCGCACGAACGCCCTGCGCCTGCAGATATTGCGTTCCGGCGGTTTCCTCGCGCACACCCTCCTGTTCATCACCGCCATCGTCTTCATTCCCCTGGCCGAGGGCATTGCGCTGCTCTTCATCGGCCCCATGGTCGTCGTCGCCCTCTCCGCGCTCCTGCTTCGCGAAAGCGTGGGAATGGCGCGCTGGCTCACCGTCCTGACCGGCTTCGCGGGCGCCATGCTTATCATCCGTCCCGGCCTGGGGGTGCTGCACTGGGCCGCGTCCCTGGTTCTGCTGAGCGCCCTGTGCTTCGCGCTCTACCAGGTCTGGACCCGGGGACTGCACGCGGTCGATTCGCCGCTCACCACCCTGGCCTATACGCCGCTTGTCGGTCTCCTCGCGCTCAGCCCGGTCGTGCCCTTCTTTTGGGCCTGGCCGAGCGCCGGGGACTGGGCGCTGATGGCCCTGATGGGCGCGGTCGGCGCGCTCTCCCATTTCATCCTGATCAAGGCGTTCGAAGCGGCCGAGGCGTCGCTCCTCGCCCCCTTCGCCTATGTCCAGATCGTCAGCGCGGTCTTGCTCGGATTTGTCGTGTTCGGCGACCTGCCCGACCGCTGGACCTTGACGGGCGCGGCGGTGATCATCGTCGCCAACCTCGTCCTGATCCGCATGGATCGGCGCGGCGCCGCACCGGTGGAAACGCCATGACCCAGGCGCCCTCGCGCCTCGGCCAAGGCGTCAACCCGACCCACGGCATATTGATGTTCGTCGCGGCGGTCAGCATCTTTCCCATGCTGGACGCGATCGCCAAGACACTGGCCGCGCAATATCCCGTCGTGCAGATCACCTGGGCGCGCTACAGCTTCCAGACCCTGGCCCTGGTCGCCTATTTCTTCGTATTCCTGCGCCACCCCTTCTCGGTGCTGCGGACCCGGCGCCTGCGCATGCAGGTGCTGCGCGGCTCGATCATGATCGGCTCGAACCTGCTGTTCATTTCGGGCCTCAAATACATGCCCCTGGCGGACGCCACGGCCATCCTTTTCGTCAGCCCGTTGCTGGTCGCAATCCTGTCCGTGCCTCTGTTGGGCGAGACGGTCGGACTCCGGCGCTGGATCGCCATCGGCATCGGGTTGGTCGGCATGCTGATCGTCATCCGGCCCGGCCTGGGCGTGTTCGGCCTGCCCGCGCTCTTCCCCTTTTCCGTCGCCTGCCTCTATGCCGTCTATCAGATTACCACGCGCAGCCTGGCGGCGACCGATCACCCCTACACCACCATCTTCTACACCTCGATCACCGGCCTCCTCGCCGCCTCCGTTTTGGTGCCCTTCGACTGGGTTCCACCGACCGCATTGGACTGGGGCTGGATGGCGGTCATGGGCGGCATGGGGGTGTTCGGCCATTTCATCCTGATCAAAGCCTTCGACTACGCCGAGGCTTCGGCTCTCGCCCCCTACAACTATTTTCAGATCGTCAGCAGCGTGACCTGCGGCTATCTGGTATTCGGCGATTTTCCCGATTCCTGGACCTTCCTGGGCGCGGGCGTGATCGTCGCCAGCGGCCTCTACGTCGCCTATCGCGAACGGATGGCGCGGGGCGCGACACGAAACTTGTAACCGTCGGCGAGCAAGCGCATAGAGCATCGGCGGGACGCCCCCGGAACATCCATGCGGAGCCACGGCGAGATGAGCGCCATTTCTTCGGAAACGGTCGATCAGAGAGCGACCCTGCGCGGCATCATGGCGATCTGCCTGACCGCCAGCCTGTTCTCGATCGGCGACGTGATGGCGAAATACGTCACCCAGGACTATCCGGTCCTGCTGGCCGTCTGGGTCCGCTACTGCGCCCAGATGATCGTCATGAGCATGCTGTTCATGCCGCGCCGCCCCCTCGACCTGGTCAAGAGCAAGCGGCCCTGGCTGCAGATCGCGCGCTCCGGCACCAATGTCGTCTCGACCTGCGTCTTCATCTACGCCATCGGGTTCCTGCCCATTGCGGAAGCCACGGCGATCGGCTTCGTCTCGCCCCTGATGGTCGTCGCCCTGTCGGTGCCATTGCTGGGCGAGGTCGTCGGCGTCCGGCGCTGGACGGCGGTCGGCGTCGGCTTTGCCGGCGCCCTAGTGATGATCCGGCCGGGCTTCGACGCCTTCAACTGGGCGACCTTGCTGATCGTCTTCACGGCCTTCGTCTACGCCATGTTCCAGATCTCGACCCGGATCCTCAGCGCCTACGACAAGCCGAACGTCACCCTGTTCTACACCTCGGCCGTGGGCGTGGTGATGATGAGCATGGTGGCGCCTTTCGTCTGGGTCGCCATGCCCCTCTGGGCCTGGGGCCTGATGGCCGCCCAGGGCGTGGTCGGCGGCCTAGCCCATTACTTCCTGATCAAGGCCTATACCCTGGCGCCGGTTTCGATCGTCGCGCCCTTCAACTACACCCAGATCGTGACCTCGGCCGCCCTCGGCTTCTTCGTCTTCGGCGCGTTTCCCGATACCCTCACCTGGGTCGGCGCAGGCATCGTCATCGGCAGCGGCCTCTACGTCATCTACCGCGAAACCCATTTGATCCGCAGCGGCGTGGCGGCGGAACGGCGGGCCGCGAAGACGGGGTAGGGCCCGTCTATTTCCCGCCCGCGCTCGACTGTTTGGCGGCCGCGAGCCTCCGGGTCACGGCCAGCACGATGCCGCCCAGGATCAGGCCCCAGACCGCCGCGCTCAGGCCGAACACCGTCATCCCCGACGCTGTCGCCAGAAAGGTCACGGCGGCCGCTTCGCGGTATTCGGGCTGTTCAAGCGCCGCC
>JABIRQ010000335.1 GCA_018699755.1 Rhodospirillaceae bacterium
CCTGCTTGTCCCAATAGGTCCGCGAATCGCCCGCCGGCTCCTCGTCCAGGCAGAAGCTCAAGCGCATCACGGAGCGGCCAGGGCCGTCCGGGAACATGGCGAAGATCGCCGCGTGATCGCCGACGAACACCATGACCGTGTTGGGAAACAGCAGATAGAGCACATTGGCGTGCTCGCGCAGGCGCCAACCCGCCGGGTCGGTGCCGGCGAGATCGCGGATCGTGCGCTTGGGGATGACGTAGCGGATATGCGGGCCGATCCGGTCATAGACGGCACGGTCGTCGAGATAGAGGCGGTGGACGCTTTTGCCGTGAACGAAGCGGAAGTGATAGTCCTCGAGGAAGGTATCGACCATGACCTTCCAGTCGATCGCCTCGGGCAGATGGGTCAGGGAGTCCGGATGGGTCGATTCGAGGCCCCAGGCGGCGAAATCCTTGGCCAGGGGGCCGAGATAGGCCGCGATATCAAGATCGAGAGCCTCGCCCCTATCCGGCGGCGCGGGGCGGACCCAGAGCAGGCCGAACGCCTCCGCCGCCGGCAATTCGACCAGGCCGTGCGCCGCCGGATCGAGGCCGGCGAAAGCCTTGAGGTCGCCGATCGTCACCGCCCCGTCGAGGCCGTAGCGCCAGCCGTGATAGGGGCAGACGAAGCCGCGCCGGCCCGTGCCGCAAGCCTCCGTCTCGATGCGCGCGCCGCGGTGCCGGCAGACGTTGAGGAAGGCGCGGAACAGGCCGTTCGAATCGCGCAGCAGCAGGATCGGCACGCCGGTCAGGTCATGGGTGAGGAAGCTGCCCGGTTCCGGCAATTCCGCCGCCTGGCCGAGGACCAGGGGATAGCGCCGGAACAGGACCGCCATCTCCGTCTCGTGGCGGGCCGGATCGTGATAGCCCGCGACCGGCTCCCGATGCTCCGCCTCCGCCTCCTCCCGACCCCGCTTCCGGTCGAGTTTCAGAATGCGCTCGATCAGCAAAACTTCGGTCGCGTGCTCCATACCGCCTCCCTTCCCTCGCGGCCCCGTCTATAGCGCAGGAGGGCGGCGCGCGCCTACTCCCCCGTCCGCCGGTCGGGCAGCAGGGGCAGGCCCTGGTCGAAGCGGCGCTCGACCTCCGCCGCGCGGGCGGTGATCGCGGCCTGGCTGGCGCGCATCTTCGGCGTCCAGGTCGCCTTGATGAAGGCCAGGACGTCATCGACCTCCGCGACGCTCAGGGTACCGCGGTGGGCGGGCATGGTCGCGGGCGAGGCATGCTGCATCAGGGCCCGCTCCCCGAAACGCACGAGATTGCGGAGCATCGCCTCGGGATAGCGCCAGGCCTTGGTCTTGAGGCCCAGGGGCGGCACGACGATCTGGGGCCGGACCCGGCCTTCGACCGGGCGCGTGCTGCCGGCGAGGTCGAGACCGTGGCAGAAGCTGCAGCGCTGGGCATAGACCAGCGCGCCCGATTCGACCTGCGCCGGGTCCAGGTCGATGCCCCGGTCGATCCTCTCGTTCTCGCGCAGGTCCAGGCGCTCGCTGCCCGGCTCGATCTGGGCCGATGCCGGGGCGGTCAGGAGAAGGCCGAAAGCGACCAGGAAAAACCCGAACGGAAAAAGACGAGGCACGCTCATGGCGCCGGATTATAGGGCGCGGCGCGGCTTGATCCAGGCCATCGCCAGAAGCCCGCCGCGCTTGCGGCCCGTCCCGCCCGGCGGCAGGATCGGCGGAGACGAAGCGACGGGAGGGAGGCGCGACGATGGCCGGGTTCCAGGACATCCTTTACGAGGTCGAGGACCGGGTGGCGGTGCTGACCCTCAACCGGCCGGACCGCATGAACGCCTTCGGCGCGACCCTGCGCACGGAGTTCCAGGAGGCGTTCCGCCGGGCCGACGCCGATCCCGAGGTCCGGGTCGTGGTGATCAAGGGCGCGGGCGGCAAGGCGTGGAGCGCCGGCTACGACATCAAGGAAACCGCGACCGGCCAGTCCAAGGGGGTCGAGGAATGGCGCGAGATCCTGGGCGAGGAGATGCGCTTCTGCACCGCGCCCTGGGAATGCTCCAAGCCGGTGATCGCGATGATCGAGGGCTATTGCCTGGCCGGGGCGATGGAGGTCGCGCTGTGCTGCGACATCCGCTATTGCAGCGACGATTCCACCTTCGGCGTGGTCGAGACGCGCTTCTCCAACGGCATCTTGTGCATGATCGCGCCCTGGGTCATGGGCCAGTTGAGCCGCGAGATGATCTATACCGGCGACCGTTTCGGTGCGGCCGAGGCCAAGGAATTCGGCGTGGTCAACCGGGTCTTCGCCAAGCCCGACCTGGAAGCCGAGACCATGAAGATCGCCAAGCGCATGAGCCGCGTGGCGCTCGACTGCCTGCGCTGGAACAAGCGGGCGATCAACCAGGCCTACGAGACCATGGGCATCAAATCCGCCCTGGCCTACGGCCTAGAAGCCTGCGTCATCATGGACGCGAGCAACACGCCGGAATACGCGGCCTTCAACAAGATCCGCGTCGAACAGGGCCTCGGCCCGGCCCTGGCCCATCTGAACGCGCAGTTCGCGCCCTACGAATAGAGCAGGAGAGGGAGAAGAAGATGACGGAGGCAAATATGGTCGAGGACCTCGCGAAAACGGGGCCGTTCCACAAGCTGCACCATGTGTCCATCGTCGTGCGCGACGCTGAGAAGGCCATGAAGTTCTACGAGAGCATCGGCATCGGGCCGTGGCAGGACTACCCGGCGCGGGAGGACTTCACGACTCTGGAGGTGCCGGACCGCGAAGGCTTCATGAAGCTCAAAATGAAGATCGCCTTCCTGAACGACAAAATGCAACTCCAGCTCATCCAGCCGGGCGACGACAACACCTCCTACCGAAAGTTCCTCGATGAGAAGGGCGAGGGCGTCTACCACATCGGCTTCGTGGTCGAGGATGTCGAGGCGGGCGAGGCCGAGGGCCAGAAGCGCGGCTTGGACGTCGCCATGCGCGGCCGCCGCGACGACGGCAGCGGCTTCACCTATTTCAAGACCACCGAAAAGGGCGGCGTGACCCTGTCGATCCGCAAGAGTCCGGACTATCAGAAGTAGAGTTGGGGGCGTGCCGATGACGGATGCGGCGAAGGACAAGGCCAGCGTGGCGGACAAGCCAGGGCCGTTCCAATCGGCGCACCATATCAGCCTGGTGGTGCGCGACCTCGACAAGACGGTCGCCTTCTACGAGAGCATCGGCGTCGGCCCGTGGCACGACTACCCGCCGATGAGCGATTATGTCGCGGTCGAGATGCCGGACCCGGAGGCCTTCCGCGCGGTGCGCGTCAAATGGGTCCAGCTCGGCCCCGTCGCCCTGCAGATCATGGAGCCCGGACCGGGCGACAGCATCCAGCGCCGGGTCCTCGAATCCCGGGGCGAAGGGCTGTTCCATATCAGCTTCGAGGTCGCGGATATCGAGGCGGCGGAGGCCCAGGCCAAAGAGATGGGCCTCGGTGTGGTGATGAAAGGGCGGCGGGCGGACGGCTCGGGCTTCAGCCATTTCGACACCGCCGGGCAAGGCGCCGCAATGCTCTCGGCACGGCAGACTCCGGTCGCGAAGGACGGGGGCGGGCATGGCGACGATCGTTGAGACCCTGGGCCGCGCCGGGCGGGATCGTGGCGAA
>JABIRQ010000452.1 GCA_018699755.1 Rhodospirillaceae bacterium
GGAACCGCTCCGCGGCGAGGCGAAAGCGGATATCTGCATCGTCGGCGGCGGCTTCACGGGACTCTGGACGGCCATCCACCTGAAGCAGGGCGACCCCTCCCTCGACGTCACCCTGATCGAGAAGGATGCCTGCGGCGCAGGGGCGAGCGGGCGGAATGGCGGCTTTTGCATGACTTGGTCATCCAAAATTTCGACCCTGGTCAAGCTTGCCGGAGCACAGGAGGCGCTGCGCCTTTTCCGCGCCTCGGAGGAGGCCGTGTCGTCGATTCGGAGCTTCTGCGCCGAGCACGATATCGACTGCGGCTTCCGCCTGGACGGTTGGCTGTGGATGGCGAGCAACCAGGCCCAACTCGGCGCCTGGGACGCGGCCGTGGAGACCCTGGACAAGCTCGGCACCCATCCCTTCGAACCCCTCGATCGGGCCGAGGCGCAGGCGCGCGCGGGTTCCGAGCGCTACCTGGGCGGGGTCTACGAAAAAATCACGGCCACCGTGCAACCGGCGATGCTGGCTCGCGGCCTGGCCCGGGTTGCACGAAGCCTCGGCGTGCGCATTCACGAGGCGACCCCGATGACCCGGCTCGATCGCGGCGCGCCAGCCCGCATCCATACGCCGGGCGGGGTGGTGACGGCGGAACGGGCCGTCCTCGCCCTCAACGCCTGGGCCTGCCACATCCCCGAGTTTCGCCGTTCGGTCCTGGCGGTCATCACCGACATGGTGGTAACCGAGCCGGCACCGGAGCGATTGGCCGCCACGGGCCTGGGACACGGCGCGGCGATGTCCGATTCGCGCATGCTGGTGAACTACTACCGCACCACGGTCGACGGTCGCCTGGCCTGGGGGATCGGCGGCTCGGGCTTTCCCTGGGGCGGCGCGCCGGGCGAGCGGGAGGACGGCCCGTCCAAGCGGCCGGGCCACTTGGCTTCGACCCTGCGGCACTACTACCCGGCCCTCGCCGATCTCGGCATCGCGACGAACTGGCGCGGCCCGGTCACCCGCACCGCAACGGGCCTGCCCTTCTTCGGCCATATGGACGGCCATCCGAACATCGTCTACGGCCACGGCTACACCGGAAACGGCGTCGGCCCCTGCTACATAGGCGGACGCATCCTGGCCTCACTCGCTCGCGGCGGGACGGACGAATGGTCGGACTGCGTCCTGGCCAAGGGGCCGCCCGGCCGGTTCCCGCCCGAGCCCTTCCGCTATGTCGGCGCGCATATGGTGCGCGACGCGGTGGCGCGCAAGGAGCGGGCCGAGGATCGGCACCGCAAGCCGAACCGCCTGGACGTCGCCCTGGCCGGTCTCGCGCCCGCCGGACTCGTGCCCCAGGCCGACGAAACGAAGACCTAGAAAAAATCTCGAGCCCGGTGATCCGCCCAGGCGCCGCCGGCGTATCCAATAACGGCTGGGCTGATTCCCCTCGTCCGGCCGTGTGAAGACCCTGCGGGCCCCGGTTCTCCCTCCCTCAAGCCGGGGTCCGATTCCTTCGTGGGCGCCCCGGATAACAGGACGCCCGGGATGACAGGACGCCCGGGATGACAGGACGCCTGCCGCGCGCGATGATCGCGCCATGGCGGAGCGGAAACCCGGCACGGACAAGCCCCATTACCACGGCCATCGGGAGCGGCTGCGCAGGCGCTTTCTCGAAGGCGGGGCCGAGGCCCTGGCCGATTACGAGCTGTTGGAACTGGTGCTGTTCGCCGCCATGCCGCGGAGCGACACGAAGCCCCTGGCCAAGGCGCTGATCGACCGTTTCGGCAGCTTCGCGGCCGCCATCGCGGCCCCGGTCGAAGCCATTGCCGAGGTCAAGGGCGCGGGCGAGGCCGTCGCCACCGCCCTCAAGACGGTGGAAGCCGCGGCGGCGCGCCTGGCCCGGGCCGAGGCCGCGGCCGGTCCCGTCTTCGCCAATCTCGACAAGGTCGTGGGCTATTGCCGGGTCGCCATGGGTCGCGCCAGGACCGAGCAGTTCCGCATCCTGTTCCTGGACACCCGCAACCGCCTGATCCGCGACGAGGTGCAGCAGACCGGCACGGTCAACCACACCCCGGTCTATCCCCGCGAGGTGGTCAAACGGGCGCTGGAACTGGGTGCGACCGCCATCGTCATGGTCCACAACCACCCAAGCGGCGACCCGACCCCGTCGCGCGCCGACATCGCCATGACCAAGGAGGTCCAGGCCGCCGCCGAGGCCCTGGGCATCGCGCTCCACGACCATGTCATCGTGACCAGGGCGGACCATGCCTCGTTCCGGGAACTGGGGTTGTTGTGAGCGCTGCTCCAATCCCGGCACACGCAATGCCATCATCGTAGCGCTGAATTATGGCGTTGGAGTGTGACTCCTCGGCGCCATCCCCCTCACCCAGCTTCGCCTAGGCGCTTGCGCGCCAAGGCTGCGCAACCCTCTCCCCTTGGTGGGGGCGAGGGATAGTTTTGGTGTTGAATTTATTAGTGTCCTCCTCTCCCTCCGGGATCGGAGGGAGAGGGTTGCGCAGACTTGGCAAGGCAAGGCCGAGCCTAGTCGGAGCTGGGTGAGGATGGGTGACGACGGGTGCCTCCGCGCGCCTACTCCGCGACCGCTTCGGCGATCAGGCGTTGATAGCGATGCACCGGGCCGTCGAGATAGGGGGTGAAATAGCCGCCGTCCCAGGCCGTGGTTTCGAAGGCGTGCTGCAGGTTCTCGATGATGCCGATATCCTCGGCGTTGAACTCGCGGAAGCGGTCGACCAGGATCTTGCGGGTCGCGGCCAGGGCCGGATCCGTCGCCGCCTCGCCGACCATGAAGACCTCGACCCGTTCGGTGCAGCGGTTCGGCCCGTCCGGCTCGACCAGAATGATCCGCAGACTGTCGTGGAACAGGGTCATGCAGAGATTGGGGAAGACCCCGAAGGCCTCCATCAGCTTGGAGTCGTCCTGGGTCAGGCCCGGGAAGGGCGGCAGCGCCCCGGTCGCCTCGTCCTCGGGCACGTAGTTCGAGAGGCCCTGGCCCAGATAGACGTCGTTGTCGGCTACCAGATAGTGGTCTTTCATGTCGCAATAGCTGTTCAGGGTCGGGTGGACATAGGGCACGTGGTAGGTGTCGATGAAATTCTCGATCGCCAGCTTCCAATTGCCCGCGATGGAATATCGGCAGCTTTCGCCCCGGCGCAGGGCCGACAGGTCGTGGCTCTTCCAACGCGCGGCCAGGGGGCGGATGTAATCCTCGAATTCCGGGGCGTCGCCCGACAGGTTGACGAAGACCAAGGGCCCCCAGACGGCCGAGCGGACTTCGGCCAGGCCCGGAATCTCGCGCGGCAAGGCGGCGCGGTCGTGCTGGTCGATGCCCGCGACATGGGGGGTCTTCACCAATCGCCCGTCGAGCGCGTAGCTCCAGGAATGGTAGGGACAGAGGATGCGCTTCATGCCCGAGCAGGGCGCGTCGATCAGGCGCATGCCCCGATGGCGGCAGAAATTGTGGAAAACCCGCACCACCCCCGCCTCGTCGCGCAGCAGGATCAGGGCCTTGCCCGCCGCCGTCACTGGGCGCACGGCGCCCGGCTCCGCCACATCCTCCGTGATGCCGATGCAGATCCAGCGCCGGGGGAAGAGCCGTTGGTTCTCCAGCGCCAGGAAATCCTCGTCGGTATAGGCCTCGGCCGGCAGGCCGCCCGCCTCGCCCGCAGGCTTGCGCAGGCGGTCGAGGACAGCCGGCGTGACAATCGATGTGCCTTCGGGCATCGCGGCCTCACTTGAACGGTTCTCTCTTGCGCCAGTATCGGGCGAGTGGCGGCACGGATACAACAGTTGTGAAAGGCAGGGCCGAGACAGGCTCCGACGGCTGACGGGACGGCCGGGGCGGGCTATAAACGGGCCGCAGCCGAAACACGACCGCAACACCGCCAGGAGGCCCGATGATCCCGCGCTACAGCCGCCCCGAAATGGCAGCGATCTGGGAGCCCGAGAACCGCTTTCGCATCTGGTTCGAGATCGAGGCCCATGCCTGCGATGCCATGGCCGAACTGGGCATCGTGCCCAAGGCGGCGGCCGAAGCGGTGTGGGCGCGCGGCGCCTGGGAGATCGCGCGCATCGACGAGATCGAGCGCGAGACGCGGCACGACGTCATCGCCTTCCTGACCAACCTGGCCGAGCATGTCGGCGAGGAAGCCCGTTTCGTCCATCAGGGCATGACCAGCTCCGACGTGTTGGATACCACTTTGAACGTGCAGCTCACCAGGGCCGCCGATATCCTGATTGCTGATATCGAAGCACTGCTTGCCGCTTTGAAGCGACGGGCGCTGGAGCATAAAGACAC
>JABIRQ010000237.1 GCA_018699755.1 Rhodospirillaceae bacterium
CTGCCCTCGCCCAGCAGGCGCAGGCGGATCGGCCGGTCCGCGCGCAGCCCCGCGACCGCGACGACCAAATCTTCAAGCCCCTTGTGCGGTTCCAGGCGGCCGCAATAGCCGACGGTGAAGATCTCCGCCGCATCCGGTCCGGCGCTCGGGCCGCCCGGCGCAAACAACTCGGTGTCGACTCCCAGGTGATGGACCACGGAAACCCGGTCGCGCGCGACGCTGAAATTGCGTTCGTAGAGTGCCGCCGTCATGCGGCTGGCGGCCAGGACATGGTCGAGTTGGGCGACGCCGCGGCGGGCCAGGATATCCTTCATGCACCCGGCGAGGCCGGGGTAGCGGCGATAGGTGTTCTTCTTGGCCAGGACCAGCAGGCGCGCCTGGGGGGCATGGCGCCGCCGGGCGCGGGCGGCCTGGCGAAACAGCGCGGTCCAGGGATCGTGTTCGACCTGCACGATGTCCGGCGCGAAACCGGCCAGGCCCAGATCGGCGGAGCGCAGCCGGTGGAACGGACCGCCGAATCTTTGCAGGGGATACAGCGCATAGGTGCCGGCATCGGATGCGTCCGGCAGGTCGATGGCCGCCGAGAACACGCCGTAGAGCGGCCGGTCGGGGGAGATCACGCGAATCTCCGCATGCCGGGCCAGGGCGTCGATATTCTTGCGGTTCTCGGCGGCGAGATAGGCGGACGAAACGATGGCGACTCTCATCGTCCGGCCTCTCCCCCGAGCAGGGCGCGGATGGAGCCGGCGACATCCTCGGGCCGGATCAGCCGGATGCAGGTCTTGTCGTAGTCCCGGCAGACGTCCAAATGGCAGTCGAAGCAGGGGGTGCGGTGATAATGAACCCGGTGAACGTCGCCGTAGGGAAACCAGACACCCGGCTTCACGCGCGCGCTGAACACCGGCACCGTGGGGGTGCCGACGGCGGCCGCCAGATGCATGGGCCCGCTGTCATGGCCGAAGAACAGGCGCGCCCCGCGCAGCACAAGCGCGCTGACCCGGGGCGAAACCTTGCCGCACAGGTTGACGACGGGCCCTGGCCAATGGGCGGCGAGGGCGTCGGACCGCGCGGCCTCGTCGGCGGAGCCGACGATGGCCAGACCCAGGCCGGGCCGCTCCGCGCCGGTCGTCTCCAGGACGGCGCGCCAGTTCGCGTCGCCCCAATCCTTCACGTCGATCTTCGCGCCGATGCTGAATCCGGCATAGTTGTTCGATCCCGGCCAATCGCGCAGGGTCGCCGCGGCCGCGCTCTCTTCGGCGGGCGTGAAGTGCAGATCCCAGCTCGCCGCATTGTCGAGTTCGGCATCGCCCAGCTCATCGAGACAGAGGGCCAGACGCTCGGCCTCATACTCCCAGCGTCCGCGCGCGGGCAGATAGCGCGGCGCGGCCAGATCGCCGAGCGGCACCCCGACGATGCGCGGGATGCCGCACAGCCGGAAGAAGGCGTGGTTGCGCCACACGGCCATCGGACCGTGGGGCTCGGTCATATAGATCAGGCAATCGGGCTTATAGGCGCGGATCGCGCGCGCCAGGGCGAGGATGTCGCCCGGGCGGCGCAGGCCGATGGGATGGCGCATGATGCCGTGGATCAGGCCGCTGTCGCCCAGCACGAGCTCCAGCGGCGCGGCCTTGGCGCTGACGGGGACGTTGGTCAGGACACGCCGCTCGGCATCGGGAAAAGCCCGCGCGACGAGATGAAAGCAGGGCAGGCTCACGACGGTGTCGCCCAGGCTGCCCAGGCGATAGATCAGGATCCGGCGGCGGCCCCGACCGGTCTCGCCCTTCGGGCGGTCGCCCGTCACGGTCGCCGAGCCATGGCCGCGCCAGCAACGGTGCCGGCCCCGCACTTTCTGCGGGCCGCGGCGCCAGCCTGGAACTTGGGCGATAAAAGCCTGATCTTGCTCACCGATTCGGTTTCTTTAGAGTAAGATGACGGTTGGGTCTTGTCCATGTGCCCGACGGGCGCCCGGCCTTACCGGACGCAAGACCCGTGCCGCCGCACCGCCCAACGACCGGCCACCCCGCATCATGCGAATTCTCCACGTCATTTCGTCCCTGGATCCGGCATTGGGCGGCCCGTCTTTCGCCTGCACCGCGATGGCCCGGGCGGTTGCCGCGAAGGGCCATCGCGTGGCGATCTACACGACCGATTTCGGCCAGGAGGGTGTCGTGCCCGCGACCGGCGAAGCGGTTGTGGCGGAGGGCGTCGCCACCCACGTCTTCCCGGTCCGCCATCCCAAGGCGTGGAAACGGTCCCCCGCTCTCGCCCGCGCCCTGCGGTGCGATCTGGCCGGCTTCGATCTGGTCCACCTGCACTCGCTCTATCTCTATCACGATTGGGTCACGGGTGATCTCTGCCGGGCGGGGGGGGTGCCTTATATCGTGCGGCCCCACGGCACCCTCGATCCCTATCTGCGCCGCCGCCGCCGGTTCTTGAAGGCCGTCCTCGACCGTTTGTTCCAGGACCGGGTGCTGCGCGATGCCGCGGCCATCCACTACACGGCGGAGGAGGAGATGCGCCTGGCCGCGGGCCATGACGGCGGCGCGCCCGGCGTGGTGGTGCCCCTGGGCCTGGATCCCGGGACGGCGGCGGGCGGGGACGCGGCGGCCTTTCGCGCCCGTTATCCCGAGACGGCGGACCGGCCCATCGTCCTGTTCCTCAGCCGGTTGCACGAGAAGAAGGGCCTCGACCTGCTGATCCCGGCCGTCGCCCGGCTGGCCGAGGCGCGCGATCTCCACCTCGTCCTCGCCGGGCCGGACGGGGGCGCGGCGAAAGCGGCCGAGGCGATGCTGGCCGCCGAGGGCCTGACCGGGCGTGCGACCGTCACGGGGATGCTCGAAGGCCCGGCGAAGCGCGACGCCTATGCCGCGGCCACGCTTTTCGCCCTGCCGTCCTACAGCGAGAATTTCGGCATCGTGGTGGTCGAGGCGATGGCCGCCGGCCTGCCCGTGCTGATTTCGGACCGGGTCAATATCTGGCGCGAGGTTGCCGCGGCCGAGGCCGGACGCGTCGTGTCCTGCGGCGTTGATGCGGTGGCGGAGGCCCTGGCCGGTTTGATCGACGATCCTGAAGCGGCGCGGGCCATGGGCGAGAAGGGCCGGGCCCTGGTGGCCGATCGGTTCGCCTGGGACCGGGTCGCCGACGCGCTGATCGCCCTCTACGAGTCGGTCGCTTCCTCGGCGCGCGCGACGAAATAATCGCCCAGGACGAGCACGTCCATATTGGTGCGCAGGAAGCAGGCCAGGGCTTCTTCCGGGCGGCAGACCACCGGCTCGTTCTCGTTGAACGAGGTGTTCAGCACCATCGGCACGCCGGTTTGCTCGGCGAAGCATTCGATCAGGCGGTGATAGCGGGGATTGGCCGCGCGCTCGACGGTCTGCAGGCGGCCCGAGCCGTCGACATGGGTCACGGCCGGTATCCGGTCGCGCTGTTCCTCCCGCACTTGGAACACCTTCATCATGAAGGGCACCGAATCGTCGGTTTCGAACCACGTCGCCGTCGCCTCGCGCAGGATCGAGGGCGCGAAAGGGCGAAAGGATTCCCGGCGCTTGATCTTGAGGTTGAGGATATCGCGCATATCGGCCCGCCGCGGATCGGCCAGGATCGAGCGGTTGCCCAGGGCGCGCGGGCCCCATTCCATGCGCCCCTGGAACCAGCCGATCACCTTGCCCGCCGCGATGGCCTCGGCCGTGCGGCGGCACAGCATGTCCTCGTCGGCGATTTCCTCGACCGTGCAGCCTGCCGCTTCGAGCTCCGTTCGGCCCGCATCGAGGGTCGCGCGGATCGCAGCGGCGTCGAAGGCCGGGCCCCAATAGGCATGGGTCATGGGCGCGGCCGCGCGCTTGCCCGTCTCGCGCTGCCACAGGGCATAGGCCGCGCCGATCGCGCCGCCCGCATCCCCGGCGGCGGATTGGATATAGCTGCGCTTGAACGGCGTGGCGGCATAGAGCCGGCCGTTGGCCACCGAATTGAAGGCACAGCCGCCGGCGATGACGATGGCGTCGGTGCCATGGCGGGCATGGAGCGTGCGGTAGAGGTGGAAGACCGCCTCCTCGAACATCGCCTGGATCGAGCGGGCGAGGTCGTGGTGGCGGGCTTCGAGCGGCTCGTCGGGCCGCCGGGCCGGGCCGAGCAGGTCCTCCAGGGCCGGGGCGAAAAGGGTGCCGACCTTGGGCTCGCCGCCGACCCATTCATAGGCGACGTTCTCGGCGTGGTGGCGGAAGTAGCGGAGGTCCAGGCGGAAACCGCCATCCTCCTCCAGTCGCACGATGCGGCGCATCGAATCCATCATGGTCGGCGCGCCGTAGGGGGCGAGGCCCATGACCTTGTATTCGTCGCCGTATTTGGGAAAGCCCAGATGCTGGGTCAGCGCCTGGTAGAAGATGCCGAGGGAATGGGGGAAGAGGACGCGACCCTCGACCGCGATCTCTGCGCCCCGCCCGATGCCCCAGGCGGCGCTGGAGAAATCGCCGAAGCCATCGACCGAAACCACGGCCGCTTCCTCGAAGGGAGAGACCAGGAAGGCCGAGGCGAGATGGGCCAGGTGATGCTCGATCTCGTGCACCGCGCCACCGAAACGCTGGTTCGGAAAGGCGGAGGCCAGTTCCTCCGCCACGCCGCCCCAGCGCGCCCGGTTGCGCAGCCGCGCGAGCACCAGGGCCGGGCTCGGCCGCTTGGTCAGGGTGTAGCGGATCTTGGGCCAGAAATTGGCCTTCGGATCGCGGTTGATGGCGACATGGTCGACCGCCCCCAGGCCGATGCCCGCCTCTTCCAGGCAATAGCGGATCGCCTCGCTGGGAAAGCCCGCCCAATGCTTGATGCGGCGGAACCGCTCTTCCTCCGCCGCCGCGATCAGCTCGCCGTCGCGCACCAGGCAGGCGGCCGAATCGGCGTGATAGGCGTTGAGGCCCAGGATGATCACGAGTCGTCCTTTCCGACCCGCCCGGCCCGCTCGGCCAGATCGCGGTCGATCAGATGCAGGGCCAGGATCAACTCGGCCGCCGCACGCTGGAAGCTGTAATGCAGCCCGGCCCAACCGTCGAACAGTAACCCGCGCCCGATCAGGCAATAGGGCAGGACGATCAGCGGCACGACCCAGCGCCGGCGGCGCAGCCGGTCGGGCAAGCCTAGATCGCCCATCGCGGCATCGGCGAGTTTCCCGGCCTCCAGCGCCATGTAGCGGTCCTGGCTGGCGAGCCAATGACCGACCGGCTTGCGGTCGTCATGCAGGATCGGCTCGGCCAGATTGCGCACCGCTCCGTCCAGGGCGACCTCGTCGGTATGGCCGTCCTGATAGATGCGGGCGCGAGAGCGCCGGAACAGACGCGGCCGAGGCGGATAGAGCGTCGCGCGCAGGCGGCGGCCGTGGACGCAATAGACGAAGCGGCTCAGGTAGCCGGCCGTCGCCTCGTCGGGGGCCAGCGCGGCGATTTCGTCCACCGTCTCGGGCGGCAGGATGTAATCGGCGTCCAGGCGCATCACCCAATCGGTCTCGATTCCGGTGTCCTGAATGGCGAAGCGCCACTGATCGCTGTGCGAATCGAAAACCCGCTCGAAGACTCGCACATTGGGAAACCGCCCGACGATGTCCAAAGTGTCGTCCGTGCTCAGGCTGTCGACCACGACCACGTCCTTCGCCCAGGCCAGCCGTTCGAGCACGCGGCCGATATTCGGCGCCTCGTTGAAGGTCAGGACGACAGGGGTGATTTGGTCCAGCATGAAAGCCTCCAGGGGGCGCGACACGCGCCGCGCCGGGGCGGAGGCACCTTATCCGCCGCCCCATGGGCCGAGCAAGCAAGCTCCGCGCCGGTTTCTGGTGTCGGCGGCGTCGGGGCCGTCCTATCCTTGCGGATATGACAGAGGACGGAACCGACGCGGCCGCCGTTCGCGACCTGTTCGACACGCGCACGGGGATCGCGGGGCGCTATGCCGTGGCGCGCGATCCGGCGGCCGGGCTGCTCGCCACCCGGCCCGCGCCGGACCCGGCGGAGATGGCGGCGCTGCACGCCGCCTATCGGCCCTTCGCGGCGGCCGAAGGCACGGCCTATCGGCGGGTGCGCGAAGGCGTGTTCAACTCGCCGCTCTATCGGCTGTGGCTGGCCGTCGACGGCGATCCGTCCTTTCACGGCGCTTCCTTCGAGGGCCGGGTCGTGGACCTGGGCTGCGGCGACGGCCGCCTGCTCGACCGCCTGGCGCGGGCCGGGGTGGCGGCCGAGGGGATCGAACAGGTGCCGGCCTCCGTGCGCGCCGCGCGGGCGCGCGGGCTGACCGTGCATGAGGCCCCGTTGGAGGATTTCGCGCCCACCGAACCCTTCGACAGCGCCGTCGCAGCGAATGTGCTGGAGCATTGCGCCGATCCTGCCGCCGCCCTGGCCGCCGCCCGGCGGATCCTGCGCCAGGGCGGCGCGCTGCGGGTCAGCTGCCCGAATGCCGGCGGGCTCTATGCGCGGCTGTTCGGGCGCGCCTGGATCAACTGGCACGTGCCTTACCATCTGTGGCATTTCACGGCGGGCGATCTCGACCGGTCGCTGCGCGACGCGGGATTCTCGGACATCGCGATTCGCACGGAGACCCCCGCCCTCTGGCTTGCGCAGAGCATCGTCGTGTGGTTGCGTGCCCGCCCTGGCCGCCCGACCCGCGCCCTCAGGAATCTTCTGGTCATGGCCCCCCTGACCCTGCTTCTGCGCCTCCTGCTCTTTCCCGTCCTCTGGCTCGTCGACCGGGCCGGGCGCGGCGATTGCCTGATCGCCACCGCGCGCCGGGGTTAGCGGGCTATGGGAAAGATGCGCTGTGCCAATCATCCTTCGAGACGCGCGCTTGTGCGCGCTCCTCAGGATGAGGGGGCCGTCTCGAAGGGTCAGCCTTTGCTAGGCGTGGAGCGGCCATGCGCATCCTGATCCACGACTATGCCGGGCACCCGTTCCAGGTGCAGTTGAGCCGCACCCTGGCGCGCCGGGGTCACGAGGTGCTGCATCTCTATTCCGCCTCCAACCCCACGCCCAAGGGGGCGGTCGCGCCGCGCGCCGACGATCCGGCGGGTTTCACCGTCGAAGGGCTGCGGATCGAGAGCGCCTACGAACGCTATTCCTATATCCGGCGGTGGCGGCACGAGCGGGATTACGGCCGGCGGCTGGCCGCGCGGGTCGCGGCCTGGGCTCCCGATATCGCGATCCTGGCCAACACCCCGCTCGATTCCGTGGCGCCGGTCCAGGCCTTGTGCCGAAAGCGGGGCATCGGCTTCGTCCTCTGGATCCAGGACCTGCTGGGCATCGCGACCGAACGAATCCTGGCCGGGGCGATCCCCGTTCTTGGCCGGTGGATTGGTGCCTGGTATGTGGCGATGGAGCGGCGCTTCGCCCGGCGCAGCGACCATGTCGTCCTGATCACCGAGGATTTCCGCCCCATTCTCGATGGCTGGCGGGTGCCGGCCGAGCGCATGACGGTGATCGAGAACTGGGCGCCGCTGGAGGATTTCCCGCCCGCGCCGCGCGACAATCCCTGGGCGCGGGAGCAGGGCATCGCCGACTGCCTGGCCATTGTCTACACGGGGATGATGGGCCTCAAGCATAACCCGGCCCTGGTGCGCGACCTGGCTGCCCATCTGACCCGGCGGGGTGATGCGCGCCTGGTCGTCGTGTCCGAGGGCCGGGGCGCGGACTGGTTGCGCGTGCGCAAGGCGGCCGAGGGGCTGGACGCCCTCGACCTGCTGCCCTTCCAGCCCTTCGACCGGATGGCCGAGGTGATGGCCAGCGCCGACGCCCTGCTGGCGGTGCTGGAGCCGGATGCCGGGATCTTCTCGGTTCCGTCCAAGGTGCTCAGCTATCTCTGCGCCGGGCGGGCGATCCTCCTGGCCGCGCCGGCCGAGAACCTGGCGGCGCGCATCGTCGCCCGCCATGAGGCCGGCATCGCCGTCCCGCCTGGTGATCCGGCGGCCTTGCTCGTGGCCGCCGACCGCCTGCTCGACGATGCGGCCGAACGGACCCGTCTGGGGCGCAACGCCCGCGAATATGCTATGACCGCCTTCGAAATCGGCGGAATCGCAGACCGCTTTGAGACGGTGATCGCGGCGGCGGCCGGCGCGGATCGTGGTACGGGGCTTGCACCCGAATCCCCGAGGAATTGATCCGATCGAATCGGGCAATCGGGAACGTCAGGAGCAGGATTATGGACAGGGCATTGGATAAGGACCGGCTGGTCCTGGTGACGGGCGGCGGCGGCTTCATCGGCGGCCATCTGGTGGCCGACCTGCTGGCCAAGGGCCATAGCCGCGTGCGCGCCGTCGACATCAAGCCCTATGACGAGTGGTATCAGGTCCATCCGGCGGCCGATAACCGCATTCTCGACCTGCGGGAACTCGCGGCCTGCGAGGAATCGGCCGAGGACGCCGCCCGGATCTACAATCTGGCGGCCGACATGGGCGGCATGGGCTTCATCGAGAACAACAAGGCCCTGTGCATGATCTCGGTGCTGATCAACACCCATATGCTGATGGCCGCCAAGGCGGCGGGCACGGAGCGCTTTTTCTACGCCTCCTCCGCCTGCGTCTACGCCGCCGACAAGCAGACCGACGCCCATGTCACCGCCCTGAAGGAGGAAGACGCCTATCCCGCCATGCCCGAGGACGGCTATGGCTGGGAAAAGCTGTTCAGCGAGCGGATGTGCCGCCATTTCCGGGAGGATTTCGGCCTGACCACCCGGGTCGCGCGCTTCCACAACGTCTACGGCCCCCACGGCACCTGGGACGGTGGGCGCGAGAAGGCGCCGGCGGCGATCTGCCGCAAGATCATCCAGGCCAAGCTCTCGGGCCGCCACGAGATCGAGATATGGGGCGATGGCGAGCAGAGCCGCAGCTTCATGTATATCGACGACTGCCTCTATGGCGTCGAACGCATCATGGCCAGCGAGATCGAGGAGCCGATCAATCTGGGCAGCGACCAGCTGGTCACCATCAACGAGCTGGTCGATATCGTCGAGGGCATCGCGGGCATATCCCTAAAACGCAACTACAAGCTCGACGCCCCCCAGGGCGTGCGCGGCCGCAACAGCGACAATACGATGATCCAGACGCGCCTGGGCTGGGCGCCCGGCATCACCCTGGAAGAAGGGCTGGCCAAGACCTATGCCTGGATATACGACGAGATGACGGCGGGCGGCGCCCGCTCGGCCGCGGGCTAGGCGGGCGCGGCAAGCGAGGCCAAGGGACAGGCTGGGGGCGATGGATCTCGACGCTTTCTACGAAACCGAGTTCGCGGAGCATGCGGCCGTCGCCGCGGCGACGCGCGCGGCCCTGGCCGAACCCTTCGCCCGCCTCGTCGGTTGCGCCGCGAAGACCGTGCGCGGCGGCGGCAAGATCCTGTTCTTCGGCAATGGCGGCAGCGCGGCCGACGCCCAGCACCTGGCGACCGAACTGACCGTCCGCTACAAGGCCGACCGCGCGCCCATCGCGGCCCTTGCCCTGACCACCGATTCCTCCGCCCTGACCGCCGGCGGCAACGACCTCGGGTTCGATTCGGTTTTCGCCCGTCAGGTCGAGGCCCTGGGCAGGCCCGGCGACTTGGCCATCGGGATCTCGACTTCGGGCCGCAGTCCGAACGTGCTGCGCGCGCTGGAGGCGGCCAAGGCCGGCGGCCTGATCGCGGCCGCCCTGTCCGGGCGCGACGGCGGCGACCTCGTCGGGCTTGCCGATCCGCTGCTGATCGTGCCCTCGGCCACGACCGCCCGGATTCAGGAGATGCATATCGCCCTGGGCCAGATGCTTTGCGGCGCCCTCGAGATCGAACTCGGGCTGGTCGCGCCATGACCGAGCGCGCCGAACTCGCCGGCCTGATCGAGCGGCTCGACGGGGTGCCGGTGCTCTGCATCGGCGACCTGATGCTCGACCGCTTCGTCTACGGCACGGTAGACCGCATCTCGCCCGAAGCGCCGATCCCGATCCTGCGCATCGCCCAGGAAAGCGCGATGCTGGGCGGCGCGGGCAATGTCGTGCGCAATCTGGTGGCGCTTGGCTCCAAGGCGGTCTTCGTCTCGGTCGTGGGCGACGACCGGCCAGGGCGCGAGGTCACCGGCCTGATCGCCGAAAGCGCCGAGATCGAGCCCTATGTCTCGGTCGAGCGCGGCCGCAAGACGACGATCAAGACCCGCTATATTGCGGGCGGCCAACAGCTTCTGCGCGCCGACCAGGAAACCGTCGATCCCGTTTCCGCCACCGTGCTCGACGATCTAACCCGCGTCGCCGTCGCCGACGTGGTCGAGACCGGGGCCGCCATCCTGTCCGACTATGGCAAGGGCGTGCTGTCCCCCGACCTCATCGCCGCCGTCGTGGCGGCGTGCGAGAAGGCCGGCAAGCCGGTCGTGGTCGATCCCAAGGGGGTCGATTTTTCGCGCTACCGGGGCGCCGGCGTCCTGACTCCCAACCGGGTCGAGCTGTCGGCCGCCACCGGGCTTCCGGCTGAAACGGCGGAGGAGATCGTTGCCGCGGCCAAGGCTCTGATCGACGCCCACGGCTTCGGCGCCATCCTGGTCACGCGCGGCCCCGACGGCATGACCCTGGTGCGGGCCGAGGGCGAACCCCTGCACCTGCCGGCCGAGGCGCGCGAGGTCTACGACGTCTCGGGCGCGGGCGACACGGTGGTCGCCGCCCTGGCGGCGGCCCTCGCCGCGGGATTGGACATCGAGGACGCGGCGCGGTTGGCCAATGCCGCCGCCGGCATCGTCGTGGGCAAGATCGGCACCGCCGTCGCCAGCGCAGACGAAGTCTATGGCGTGCTCCACGCCCAGGAGGTCCTGCGCGGCGAGGACAAGGTGGTGACCCTGCACGAGGCGGTCGCCCGGGTCGGCGCCTGGCGCGCCAAGGGCGAGACGGTGGGTTTCACCAACGGCGTCTTCGACCTGCTCCATCCCGGTCATGTTTCTCTGCTCCGCCAAGCCTCGGCGGCTTGCGACCGTCTGGTCGTCGGCCTCAATTCCGACGCTTCGGTGCGCCGCCTCAAGGGGGAAAACCGGCCGGTCCAGGGCGAATCGGCGCGCGCCGCCGTGCTTGCATCCATGACCGGGGTCGATCTGGTCGTGGTTTTTGC
>JABIRQ010000443.1 GCA_018699755.1 Rhodospirillaceae bacterium
CCCGAAGGACGGGCGCGCCTGGCCGTGCATGCGGTCCTGGCCACCGCCCTGACGCAGGTCGGCCTGGGCATCGCCACCCTGCTGCTGGTCGTGCCGGTATCAGTCGCGGCCCTGCACCAGGCCGGCGCTCTGGTCCTGCTGAGCGCCCTGATCTGGGCGGGTCAGGTTCTACGTGGCCAGCCGGACTGAGCAGCGCGCCGCAGCGCCGATCAGAAACCGTTGGGGTTCCTGCCGAAGAAGACCTTGGTCACGTCTTCGAGAACATCCCAGGTCACGCGCTCGCCGAGATAGGTGAATACGCTGTCGCCCGGGCCGAATTCATGCACGGACCCGTCGGCCCGCACGATCCGGACCCGCCCCGAAAGTATGGTCTGAAGCTCGTCGCCGGGCTCGTTGCAGTCGAAAGTGCCGACCGTGCAGCGCCATATTCCGATACGCCACGTCGGACCGCTGTCGTCGATTCGCCCCGAAGCCACGGGCGTTCCGTGCGTGACCTTATAGTTCGAGGCCTCGCCCGTGAACGGCCAGGGCTGCAGCTCGCCGACATCTTCGCCGCTCATGTATTTCAGCATGCGTCGTCCTCCCATCGTGGTCGTGGCCGTCGGCGCGCCCGAGAGACCGTCTCCGCTCGGTTCTCGCCCGGTCGGGATCATGCCCACGCCCGCAAGGCTCCGCAATCGCGGCGCTTTTGCGGGCGTCCCGGCACAGCGCGCCGGCATGGCGACCGCTCTAGCCGCCGATCACCCCGCCGTCGTTCTTGGTGACGACCACGACGGAGGGGCGGGGCGGCATGCCCGGTTCGAAGTCCGGCCAGCGGGTCGCCGGGTCCTCGAAGGTCGAGGACCGTTCGAAGCCGGGATAGTCCTTGACCCCGTCGGTCGCCGGATGCTGGACCGCCAGGATGAGGGTCTTGGAATCCGGCGTCAGCAAGGGGCCGCAAAGTTCCGCCCCGACGGGCACGCGGAAGAACATATGACCCGTGCCCCGGCCGGGCCCTTCCGTTTCCAACCCCCAGAGCACGTCGGCCGTGCCGGATGCCTTGCTCCAGCCGCCGCCCTGGTCCGTCGCGACCCAGAGCCGCCCCAAACCGTCGGCGGCGGCGTTGTCCGGGCAGGCGAACCAGCCGTCGGCGCCGGTCGCCGCGTTCCATGCCGCCCCGGTCGCCGGATCGGCCGGATCGCCGCATTGGACGAGCAGGGACCAGTCGGCGGCCAGGGCGCCGTGATCGCCGCCCCGGGGGACGATCTCGACGATCTGGCCCCAGATGTTGTCGGCCCGATCGTTGACCGGATTGAGGTCGCCGGCCTGGCGTTTCGAATTGTTGGTCAGCAGGACATAGACCTTTCCGGTGGCCGGATTGGGCTGCACGTCCTCCGGCCGGTCCGTCGGCGTGGCCGCGAGCAGGTCGGCGGCGAGGCGCGTTTCGATCAGCACGTCGGCTTGGCTTTCGAAGCCGTTCCCGGGGGTCAACGGCCCCTCGCCAAAGACCAGGGGCAGCCAGCTCATACTTCCGTCGGCATGGAATTTCGCGACGTAGAGGGTGCCGGAATCCAGGAGGTCCATGTTGGCCGCGCGGTCGTCGGGGCTCACGCGGCCGGCGCTGACGAATTTGTAGAGATAGTCGAAGCGTTGATCGTCGCCCATATAGGCGACCACCCGCCCGTCGCCGTTGACGATTGTCTCCGCGCCCTCGTGCTTGAAGCGCCCGAGGGCGGTCCGCTTGCGCGGGGTCGAGGACGGATCCAGCGGATCGACCTCGACCACCCAGCCGAAACGGTTGGCCTCGTTCGGCTCCTTGTCGATATCGAAGCGGTCGTGATAGCGGCCCCAGGCATAGCCGTTGCCGGGGACGCCGTAGCGCTTGTAGTTGCGCGCCTCGGCATGGCCCTCAAGGGTGCCCATGAAGTAGTAGTGGAAATTCTCCTCGGCCATCAGATAGGTGCCCCAGGGCGTGATGCCCCCGGCGCAGTTGTTGACCGTGCCGACGACCCGCGTGCCCGAGGGGTCCGCGTCGGTCTGCAGGCGGGCATGGCCGGCGGCGGGGCCGGTCAGGATCATCTCGGTCTCGCCCGCCGTGA
>JABIRQ010000146.1 GCA_018699755.1 Rhodospirillaceae bacterium
CCTCCAGCCGCCCGGCGAGCAGCAAGGCGCGCGCCCGGCCGAGCAGGGCGTCGGTCTCCTCGCCATCCAAGGCCAGGGCCTTGTCGATGGCCGCCATCGCCTCATCAAGGCGGCCCTGGTTGATCAGGGTCTGGCCGAGCCCGGCCCAGGCGCCAGGCTCCTCGGGAGCATCTCCCGGCCTGTCCTCGATCATCGCGCGGTACAGGGTCTCCGCCTCTTCGTACTGAGCCAGCACGTTGCGTCCCAGGGCCAGGTTCGACCGGGCCGGGGCAAAATCTGGCCGAATAGCCAGGGCGCGGCGGAAACAGGCGATCGCCGCGTCGAAGCGCCGCCGCTCCCACAACACCGAACCCAGGTTGTTGAACAGCTCGTGCTCGTCGGGATGGCGTGCGAGCGCCAAGCGGTAATGCGCGAACGCCTCGTCGGTCCGGCCCAGGGACTTGAGCGTCAGGCCGAGATTGATCGCCGCGCCCCGGTGGGCCGGATCGAGGCCCAGGACCGCGCGGTACTGCTCCGCGGCCTCCGCCGGACGTTCGGCGTCGCGCAGGGCGTTGCCCAGGTTGTAGCGCAGCTCGGGCGCCTCGCCGCAGCGGGCGAGCCCCGCGGTCATCACGGCGATCGCGTCCGCGTTGCGCCCCGCCCGGCGCAGGGCGACTCCGAGATTGGCCAGGGCGTCGGCATGGTCGGGCGCGGCACGCAGGGCGTCGTGATAACCCCGAATTGCCCCTTCGAGATCGCCGGCGCGGTGATCGGCCAGCGCGCGCGCGAAAGCGGCTTGGGCCACGACCCCAGGCTCCTCCTCGCCCTTCACATCCGATATTTCCGAACCTTCGGCCATATAGCTCCCGCGCACTCCTACACGGGCGAAGGCTAGCGGGCCGATTCCCGGTTGACCAGCAACGGCGTATACCGCTGGGCTATGCTGGTCTGATACGAAGCGGGCTATGGTTGCCGGGCGACGATCGGCGTGCAGTCCCTGGTCCGCAACCTCTGTTTCGAGATCTGGGTCGAGTTCGGGCTGTGCGGCGAGGGCTAGGGAGGCGCGGATGAGTCGCGCGGAGTTGCAGCGTTTCGTGACCGATGCGAAGGCCGATCCCGCCCTGACGGCGGAGGCCCGAGCGGTGGGCGAAACGGCCGAGGGCCTGGTGGCCTTCGCGCGTGCGCGCGGCTACGCCGTCGACCTCAAGGATCTGCCGCCCGAGGCGCGCGGCCAGCGCGGCAACGCCATCGCCGGCCCCGGTTCTCGCCAGAACTCATACAATGCCGTCGGCGACCGTTGGGGCTTCTGGGGCAGCCGCAACGCGCCGCGCCCCCTGACCACGGACCGCCTCTAGACGCGGTCAGCAGCGATGTTACGGAGAAAGGAGGGGGCGGTCGCCAATGATCGCCCGCGCATTGGCCAAGTCGGGGGACAGGCGCAGATGCGCGACGAGGTCACGCAACTCCCCGACCGGGGTGCCGATCAGGACCGCACCGGCGGATGCCGGGAGGTCATGGTCGACGACCGCGCTGGGTACACGGTCGGGCCAAGTATCGGCTTGCGGAAGGACGCCGCCGGGCTTCTCCGGAGAGGAGGGCCCGGAAGCGGTCCATTTGCCGATCTCGTGCGGATCGTCGGCGACCGCCATCGCAACGACCGGGGGGACGTTGCGAGAGTGTCCGGGCATGCGCAGGCGAAAAGCCGGGCGCATGCCGGATGTCGGGGTCGTTCGTGGGGCGACGCGCAAGGCCGCGCCGCTCCCCGCAGGGTAGGCTGGAGGTAGGTTCGTCACACTCACTGGGACCGGGTTCCGGCGAATGCGGCCGATAGGACTAAGCCGGTCGGCTTGATGGTGGGCTCGAACCGCCGTTTCATACACGATTGCAAACCCTCCCCGTCGGCCGGTTCGCCTTCACCGGCCCGCAGATGGTGGCTCCGCATCCCCACCGCCGATACTGACCGTGCGTATAGAAACTATACGAAGGTATAGCCCGCCCTGACCCGGCGGCGGCGAATTCGCTATGCTGGGCGCGAGAACACGCGAAACGGAGCGCCGATTGCTCGACCGATTGCGCAACATTCCCGAGACGGCGCGCGCCGTGGACCGCGCGATCTGGCGCGCCCGCACCACCGCCATGCCCTGGTGGCAGCGCTGGCCCCTGCGGGTGTTGCGCCTCGTCTATGCCGTGCTGCGCGACTGGAACCGCTCCCAGATCAGCATGCGGGCCACGGGCCTCGTCTACACCACCCTGCTCTCGCTCGTCCCGCTGCTGGCGATCAGCTTTTCGATCCTCAAGGGCTTCGGCGTCCACAACCAGATCGAGCCGATGCTGCTCCGCCTTCTCGCGCCGCTCGGCGACAAGGCGATCGAGATCACCGCGAACATCATCGACTTCGTCGACAACATGAAGGTCGGCGTGCTCGGCTCGGTCGGCTTCCTGCTGCTCTTTTTCACGGTCATCTCGCTGATGTCGAAGATCGAGCGGGCCTTCAACCATGTCTGGCGGATTCAGCGCGAACGCAACCTGACCCAGCGGGTGCGCGACTATATCAGCGTGCTCGTGCTCGGCCCGGCTCTCATCTTCGGCGCCCTCGGCATCACGGCGTCCCTGACCAGTCACGAGGTCGTCCAGTCCCTCGCCGCAATCGAACCCGTCGGCACCTTCGTCGCGATCCTCGGCCGGATCATTCCCTATTTCATGACGGCCCTGGCCTTCCTCTTCATCTACCTCTACATGCCGAACACGAGGGTGTATCCGCGCGCCGCCCTCGCCGGCGCCTCGATCGCCGCCGTCCTGTGGAGCATCGCGGGCTGGGGCTTCGCCTCCTTCGTCGCAAGCTCGCCCAACTACGCGGCGATCTATTCCGGTTTCGCGACCCTCTTCGTCTTCCTGCTCTGGCTCTACATCAGTTGGATGATCCTGCTGACCGGGGCGGCCGTCGCCTTCTTCGTCCAGAACCCGGACTATATGGGCGCCGATCCGCAGGCCCTGGAACTCGGCAACCGCGGGCGCGAGCGGGTCGCCCTGCTGGTCGTGCAACGCATCGGACGCGCCTACTACCAAGGCGAAGCGCCGCCCTCGACCGACGGGCTGGCCCAGGCCCTGCGCGTGCCCCCCGGCATCGTCGAGCCGATCCTGATGGCCTTGGAGGAGGCGGGCCTGATCGCCCGGATTGGCGAGGATCAGAACGCCTATCTGCCCGCCGCGCCCTGGGAGATGACCCCGGTCAACGCCGCCCTGGACGCCATCCGGGGCGCCCAGCGCCTGACCCTTGTGATCGAGCGCCTGCCCGAGGAATCGGCCGTCGCCGAGGTCGTCAAGGCGGTCGAGGACAGCACAGAAAGCGCGCTCCGCGGCCGCACCCTGAAGGACCTGGCCATCGACGGCGACGAAACGATCGCTTGAGGCGCCGCGCCTATGCCGCGACGAGATAGGGCGTCAGGCTCACCCGGACCGAATCCGGAATCGCCATGGACGTCGCCGTCTTATGGTTCAGCACCACATTGACCAGGGTCGTCTTGAAGGCCTCTTCGCCGCTCTTCTTAAAGGCCGTGACGATCCAGGTGATCGATTTCGTGCCGAGCCGGCCGACCTGCAAGGTCAGGTCGAAGCTCTCGCCCTCCATCAGCGGAGAGGAATAGTCGCAGCTCGCATGGACGAAGGGCAGGTCGAAACCCTTTTCCTGGATCATCTGGCGGAAGGTGAAGCCCAGCCGGTCGCGCAGGAATTCCTCGATCACCTCGCCCGCGAAATCGAAGGCGCGGGGCATGTTGATCATGACGGCCATATCGGCATGGCCCCACCAGATCGTCCGCTCGGTCCGGAAAACCTCTCCCGCCATCGCGTCTACCTGGAAAGCGTGCTGTAGCAGCCGCGCCCGCTGGCGATCAGCCGCCCGTCGTCGTTGAACAATTCGATATCGGCGAAGCCGATGGAGCGCCCGGCGCGCACGATCCGCGCCTTGGCCGTGAGGTCGGTGTCAATCGCCGGGCGGACGAAGTCGATGCGCAGGTCGATGGTCGGAATGCCCCGGCCGGTCGCCAGCATCAGGACGAAATCCCCCGCAATATCGATGAAGGTTGCGATCACCCCGCCGTGCCACTGGCCCGATTCGGGCATGCGTTCGAAATCGTCCTTGTAAGGCAGCTTAAGCACCAACTCTTGCTTGTCCAGGTCGGCCGCGACCAACTCGACCCCCAGAAACTCGTGGTACTTCCCCGTGGCCAGCCATTTGCGGATGGTCTCCAGAATTTCCGGCTCTTCGCTCACCGCCTTGTCCTCCTTCGCGTGATACCAGTCTTCGCGTGATACCAGTCAGGCCCGCGATGCGCGGACCGAAACCCCGGCCTTGTAGACCTGGGCGATCTTCGCCTTCTCGCACAGGACGGAAATATCGGCCAGCGGGTCGCCGTCGATCAGCAGCAGGTCCGCCTCGCGGCCCGGCTCAATCGCGCCGACCCGATCCGCCATGTCCAGCAGTTCGGCCGCCCGCCCGGTCGAAGCGCAAATCGCCTCCATCGGGGTCATGCCCAATTCGACCATGGTTTCCAATTCGCGCGCGTTCTCGCCATGCCGGTTGTAGGGGGTGCCCGCGTCGGTGCCCATGGCGATCCGGACGCCCGCCTCATGCGCCTTGCGAAAGCTCTCGCGCTGACGCTCCAGCGCCGCCTCCGCCTTCATCACGGCATGACAGGGAATACCGCCCTCGTGTCCCTCCTGGACGATGACCTTGCAGGCCCAGGTCGTAGGGACCAGCCAGACGTCGCGTTCGAGCATCATCTGAATCGCTTCGTCGTCGAGGAAATAGGCGTGCTCGACCGAATCGATGCCGGCCCGCAGGGCGTTCTTGATTCCGGCCGCGCCATGGGCGTGGACGGCCGCGCGCCGGCCGGCCTTGTGCGCCTCCTCGATGGCGGCGCGCATCTCCTCTTCTTCGAGCTGCGGCGATTCGGGCTGGGTGCCGGGCGAGAGGATGCCCCCCGAGGCGATCAGCTTGATCCAGTCCGCCCCGGCCTTGATCTGCTCGCGCGCCGCCTTGCGCAATTCGTCCGGCCCGTCGGCCTCGCGCCCGAATTGCCAGCAATGGCCGCCGGTCATGGTCAGCGGCCGGCCGGCCAGGACCAGGCGCGGGGTCTTGCGCCAGATGCCCTCGACCACGGCCTTGCGGAAATCGATATCGACATGAAGCTTGGCGCCAAGATCGCGGACGGTCGTGACTCCGGCGGCCAGGCTGCGCTCGGCATTGGTGGCCAGGCGCAGGGCCGCGACGGCGGGCGGGTCGCCGGCGATCTGGTGGATCGCGTCGGGCGCCCCATCTAGGCTGAGATGAACGTGGCAGTCGATCAGGCCCGGCATCAGGGTCCGCCCCGCTCCGTCCTCGACAGGCAGGCGGGGCGCGGACGGCAGATCGGCCTTGGCGCCGACCTCCCGGATCACACCGCCCTCGACGGCGACGAAACAATCCACCGTGGCGCCACCCAGACCGTCGATCACGGTCACGTTCGCGATAATTCCGTCCCGGTCCATGCTCACTCCCCCGCCAAGGCCCGCATCTTCGTCGAGCCTCCGGGCACGGGCAAGCCCGTCCGACCGCCCATCGGCGGGATTCCGATAATCCTTGGTGCGCCGATTGCCCTTTTGTTACAGTCCTTCCCCCGGTCGCACGGGAGGAACAAATTTCGGCGACCGATCGTGGCGATCCGGAAGGCTGGCGACAGCCGGCCAGGAATTGCCGGGAGGTACACTCGGAGGAGGTTTTAGTGAAACATACGCTCAAGGCGGTAGCAGCCGCATCGGTGCTCGCGTTCGGCGCTTCGGCGGCCGACGCGCAGGAATACGTGTTCAAGACGGCGACGATTGCGCCGATGACCGAGGTCTACAACGAAGACCTCGCCATTCCCTTCGCCAACTACGTCGATGTTCTGACCGACGGCAAGGTGAAGTTCGAGATCTTCGAGGGCGGCGTGTTGGCTCCGATCTTCAAGATCTTCGAGGCCGTTCAGGACGGCGTTGCCGATGCCGGCATTTCCACGCCGATCTTCCTGGGCACCAAGGATCCCTATAACGCCATGGCTCTCGCCTTCCCGACGGGCCTGGGCACCGATTCGCTGATTCCGTGGATCTATTTCGGCGGCGGCGGAGAGCTGCTGACCGAGCATCGCCGCGAGACGATGAATCTGCACTCGATCCCGCTGGGCGTCGGCCCGTCCGAGATCTTCGCCCATTCCCACAAGAAGATCACCAAGGTCGAGGACCTCAAGGACGCCAAGTACCGCACCCTGGGCAACTGGGCCGCGGTCGTCGAGGAAGCCTTCGGCGCCTCCCCGACCGTCTTCCCGGGCGGCGAGGTTTACGGCGCGCTGGAGAAGAAGCAGCTCGACCTGGCCGAGTATTCGATGCCCAGCCAGAACTTCGCGCTCGGCTTCCCCGAAGTGGCGCCCTACATCATCTATCCCGGCATCCATGCGCCGGCCTGGGGCTTCGAGCTGATCATGCAGAAGGATCGCTGGGACGCCCTGCCGGAGGATATCCGCAAGAAGATCGAGATCGCCGCAAAGCTGACGACCTGGGAAACCATGGCGCGCATCCAGCTCAAGGACATGAAGACGCTCGCCGAGTTCAAGGGCGACAACGAGTTCATCGTCCTGGACGAGACGTTCAAGGAAAAGTCGCGCGTAGCGGCCCGGGCCTGGGGCGAGAAAGCCGCCGCGGCCGCCAAGGCCGACGGCAACGACTTTGCCGAGCGCGCCTTCAAGTCCATCACTGAGTTCCAGGACTTCTGGCGCGCCCATTCGGGCTACATGGTGGTCGACCACACCGACCGCATCGAGTAACCCCCGTCGCATAGAACCGCGACGGAGTTCGTCGGGGCGGACCGCATCGCCTGATGCGGTCCGCTGTCCGGCGGAGGTATGCCCGTGAAGAATATCCTGCTCAACCGCATCCTGCCGGCTGCCGATTCGTTCAGTCGCTGGCTTGCCTATTCGGCGATGGCCATGACCGTGGTGATGATCGTCGTCACCATGCAGGAGGTCATTCGCCGCAAGGGCTTCAACGACCCGACGGTTTGGGCCAACGACATCACCTACATGCTGAACGGCTCGCTGTTCCTGATCGGGGCCGGCTTCACCCTGCGCATGAACGGCCATGTGCGCATTGACTTCCTGTCCCAGATGCTGCCTCTCCGCCTGCAGCATTTCATCAACCTGGCTTTCTACCTCGGCGTCCTGCTGCCCTGCTTCGGCCTGATCTCCTGGCTCGGCGCGACCCGTGCGATTTCGGCCTTCGAACAGGGCCGCATCGAAACGATGAGCGCCTGGGAGCCCCTGATCTGGCCCTTCTACACGGGCATCACGATCGGCCTGTTCGGACTGCTGATCCAATCGGCGGCCGAGGCGGTGCGTCACATGATCGGCATCGCCGATCCCGAGGCCGTGCCGGGGCCGAGCGTCAAAGCCAAGGAGACGACCGTCGATGTCGGGTGAGCTGCTCGCCACCCTGATGTTCCCGGCGCTGTTCCTGCTGGTCTTCCTGGGTATCCCGATCTCCTTCGCCCTGTTCGGCATCGCCTTCTTCTTCGGCTTGCCCGTCTTCGGCGAGATCGTCGGCATTCAGCTCTACAACACGGTCCTGCAGGTCGCGACGCAGTACCTTCTTTCGGCCGTTCCGCCCTTCATCTTCATGGGCGCCATGCTCGAACGCTCGGGCATCGCCGAGCGCCTGTTCCAGGCCCTGCAGCTTTGGCTCGGCAAGATGAGCGGCGGCCTCGCCCTCGCGACCATGATCATGGGCGCGATCTTCGCCGCCTCGACCGGCATCGTGGGCGCGGTCGAGGTGGTCATCGGCCTGATGGCGATCCCCGCCATGATGACCTACAACTACGACCGCGACCTGATTGCCGGAACGATCTGCGCCGGCGGCTCGCTCGGCACGATGATCCCGCCCTCCCTCGTCATCGTCATCTACGCCTCGGTCGCGCAGATGAGCGTGGGCCAGCTCTTCTCCGCCATGCTGATCCCGGGCGGCATCATGGTCGCCCTGTTCCTCGGCTATATCGTGCTGCGCTGCGTGCTGCGTCCGGAGGACGGCCCCGCGGCCGCCGAAGTCGCCGATGTTCCGTTCTGGAAGAAGGTGGGGATCACCTTCACCGCGCTCGTTCCCGCCACCCTGCTCATCGTCGCGGTGCTCGGTTCGATCATGCTGGGCGTGGCTTCGCCGACCGAAGCCGCGTCGGTGGGCGCCGTCGGCGTCTTCATCCTCGCCGGCCTCTACGGCAAGCTGAATTTCAAGATGATGGTCCAGACCCTGCGCTCGACCCTCATCGTCAACAGCATGATCATGATGATCGTCACCGCAGGCACGATGTTCTCCAACATCTTCCGGGTCCATGGCGGCAACCGGCTGGTCGACGAAACGCTGACCTATCTCGAATTGGGGCCGGGCGGCACGATCGCGATCTGCCTCTTCATCGTCTTCCTGCTGGGCTTCATCCTGGACTGGGTCTCCATCGTCCTGATCTGTCTGCCGATCTTCCTGCCCGCCTTGGCCGGCCACGGGGTCGACCCGATCTGGTTCGCCGTGCTGATGATGATCGTGATCCAGACCTCCTATTTGACCCCGCCGATGGCGCCGTCGATCTTCTATCTGCGTTCCATCGCGCCGCCGGAGATCACCTACAAGGACATGTATTTGGGGGTCGCCCCCTTCGTCGTCTGCCAGGTTCTCGTCCTGCTGCTCGTGCTGCTGTTTCCCTGGCTGGCGACCTATCTTCCGAAAGCCTTGGTCCCAATGTAGCGCGGCCCCGAACCGTCCTCCAAAACGAGAGCTGTTATGCGCCAAAGCGATCCCTTTCCCATCCCCTATCAGGGCCTGGAGCCGAGCCAAACGCTGGACTGGGCCGGCATGGCGAAACGCATCGTCCACGACTCCCTCAAGCTTGAGCGGCACGAGCGGGTGATCCTTTCGGCCAACCCCTATTGCGGCGGCGCGATGCTCGATGCCATCCGGGTCGAGATCCAGCGCGCCGACGCGATTGAGCTGGCGACCATCCTGCACTGGACCCCGGATATCGCGCCCCTGCGCGGGCCGGCCGGGTGCAAGACCGATCCCGAGTCGGAGCAGCGCGAGGACGACGCCATGCGCGCCATGTTCGCCGTGGCGGACGTCTTCATCTGGCTGCAGAACGACTGGCGGCCCAGCCACGCGACCCACGCCATCGGCCAGTCCGAAAAGGTGCTGGACGACTGGCCCGGCAGGTCGGTCCATTTCCACTGGTTCCACGATCCCAACGATCCCGACCCGGACAGCGCCGCCAACAAGGCGCTCGACCTCGTCTACCAGAGCGCGGTGCTCGATCTGGACTACGCCGCCCTGCGCCGCACCATGGACAATCTGGTCGCCAAGACCCGCGGCAAGACCGTGCGGGTGACCGACCCCGCGGGCACCGATCTCAGCTTCCGCATGACGGATCGCTTCTGCCTCAACGACGGCGACGCCTCGCGCGCGGCCATGGCGGACGCCAACAACGCGCGCGACCGGGAAGAGGAGATCCCCGGCGGCGCCCTGCGGACGATCCCCGATCAGGACAGCGCCAGCGGCGTGATGGCCTTCGACACGGATCCGGGCTATCCGGTGCTCGGCTACGGCCTAGATTTCCGGCCCTTCATGGGCGCCGGCCTGCGCATCCATTTCGAGGACGGGCGAATCACCCGGCTGGAGACCGATGGCGACCAGGCCGAACTCGACCGCCTCTGGGCCGAGCAGACCGGTGATCGCGATCGGCTGGGCGAATTCGTGCTGGGCTGCAATCCCCTGCTGACCGAAGTGCCGGGCAGCAGCTTTCTGCCCTATTGCGGCTTCGGCGACGGCGTCCTGCGCCTGACCATCGGCGAGAATGTCGAATCAGGTGGCACCAACGAATCGACCCTGCACCGCTGGATGATGTTCCGGAACGCGACCATCTCGGTCGACGGCGAGGAACTGGTCGCCGACGGTCGTTTGACCCTGGCCGGCACCGGCGGCTGAGCCGGCCCATGCCGGCGGTCGAGGCGAACGCCGTTCGCCTGCACTACGACGAGACCGGCGCGGGCCCGCCG
>JABIRQ010000218.1 GCA_018699755.1 Rhodospirillaceae bacterium
CCATCGCGCGCGGAGCGTGAGGTGACGGATCCGCGGCTGCCCGACCTGGCTGGGATCGAAGCGGCGGCGCGGGCGATCGCGCCCCATATGGCGCCGACGCCCCTGATTCGCTCCGAAATTCTCTCACGGGTCTTCAAGGGCGAGGTCTGGCTCAAGAACGAGACCACGACGCCGATCGCCTCCTTCAAGCTGCGCGGCGCCCTGGCCAGCCTGATCCGCGCGCGCGAACGGGACGGCATCGCGAGCGCCGTGACCTCCTCGACCGGCAATCACGGCCAGGGAGTGGCCTATGCCGGCCGGCTGCTCGGCATTCCCGCGGATATCTTCCTGCCCGCCGAATCCAACCCGGTGAAGGCGGCCATGATCGAGGCTTTCGGCGGGCGGCTGCACAAGATCGGCGCCGATCTGGACGAGGCGAAGGATGCGGCCAAGGCCCATGCCGCCGCGAGCGGCGGGTATTTCGTCGACGACGGCGACGATCCGGACCTGATGGAGGGGGCGGGGACCTGCGGGTTGGAGATCGCGCGGGCGCTTCAGGGGATCGACGCGGTCTTCGTGCCGCTGGGCGGCGGCAATTTCGTCTCCGGCTTGGCGACCGCAATCAAGGGCGTCCAGCCGGATGCGCGGGCGATCGCGGTCCAGGCCAAGGGCTCGCCCGCCATGGTCGAGAGCTTCCACGCCAAGCGCCCGGTCGAACGGCCCTGCGACACGATCGCCGACGGGCTGGTGACGCGCGTCCCGCCCGGCCTCGCCTTCCGCGCCATGCTGCGGGTGACGGACGACGCCATGCTGGTCGGCGACGAGGCCCTGCTCGCCGGGATGCATGCCCTGATGGAAAGCGCCCATGTCCTGGTCGAGCCTGCGGGCGCGGCGGCCCTGGCCGGGGCCTGGGAGCGGCGGGACGAATTGGGCGGCAAGCGCGTGGTCATTGTGCTGTCCGGCGCCAATGCGACGACCGGGCTGATCGAGCAGGCCCTCGCCACCCGGCCCCTGTTCGCCCTGGAGGACGCGGCCCGGTGAATAGGCCCGCGGGCGATCCGACCCTGGCCGGGGCCGAGGCGGCGCTGGCGACCATCACGGATCATGTGCCGGAGACCCCACTGGTCCGTTCCGAGGCGCTGAGCCGGGCCTTCGACGCCGATGTCTGGCTCAAGCTCGACTGCGCCACGGCGACGGCCAGCTTCAAGCTGCGCGGCGCGCTGTGCGACCTGCTGCGGGCCGAAGCGCGGGGTGGCACATCGGGCTTGGGGGGTGGCGTCGTCGCCTCCTCTTCCGGCAATCACGGTCAGGGGGTGGCCTATGGCGCGCGCCTGCTGGGTCGGACGGCGGACATCTTCCTGCCGAAAGGCACCAACGCCCTGAAACAAGGCATGATCCGCGCCTATGGCGGGCGGGTCCATGTGACGGGCGCGGATATCGACTATGCCCGCGAGGCGGCGATCCGCCACGCAGAGGAAAACGGCCTCTATTTCGTGAACGACGGCATCAGCCTGGACATCATGGAGGGCGCGGCGACCATGGCGGTCGAGATCGCCCGGCGGCTCGACGATATCGACTATCTCGTCATCCCGGTCGGCGGCGGCAACCTGACGGCGGGCTGCGCCGCCGTGATGGCCGAGGCCCAGCCGGGCTGCAAGACGGTCGGGGTGCAGCCCGAGGGCGCGCCGGTGATCGTGAAGAGCTTCCATGAAGGCCGACCCCTGGAAGTGCCGGGGGAAAGCTTCGCCGACGGGCTGGTCAGCCGGGTCACCGTGCCCTTCGCCTTCGAGGTCTTTTGCCGGCATGCCGCGGATGGCTGGCTGTGCGCCGAGACCCCGATCAAGGCCGCCGTCCACAGCCTGGCCGAATGCGCACATCTTCTGGCCGAACCCTCGGGCGCGGCGGGCCTCGCCGCCGCCTGGGAGCGGCGCGCCCTGCTCAAGGGCAAGCGCGTCGTGCTGCCGATCACCGGCGGCAATTGTTCGATGGCGCAGTTGCGCACGGCCCTGGCGACGCCGCCGCTCTTCACCCTGGCCGAGGCCGTGGGTTAGGGCAGTCGGCCTCGTTCCATCCGCGCAGCCCGAAGAACATCGGCGCGGTCGGCAGTGCCGCATCATCGGTCCCGAGTTCGCAGGGCAAGAGACGATCAATCACCGCATCGAGGGCAAGCGCCTGTCCTATCGGCTGACCGATAGCCGAGAAACGCGCGCATAAGCGTTCCATCCGTCGCCAGCGGCGTGTTTTACTGCGTCTCGTGGTCAGTGAACTCCCGGGAGGCGAACATGCACGAGACCATCGACACCCTCCATGACGACGACCTCGACGACGAGGCCCTCGACCGCATGAATAGGGGAAAGACAAGTGTGGGCGGCCTGAGCAACCAACCGTACTCCGTGGGCGGCCTCAGCAATACCTGTGTGGGCGGGTGCGGTTGATCCAGGGTACTTGCGGTCCACACCTTCGTTGACGCCTTGCGCGGGGATGGCTTCGGGTCATCTCCGCGTTTGGCGTCAACGAAATTGGCCGGATTAGCGGCTGTATGCAGGCTTCCCGATCCTCAGGCCTGCGTCAACTCGCGCGGTCCGCCAGGATGCGATCGATGGCAGCTTCCAGCCCGCTGCCGTCCAGGGCCGTGAGTTCGGTGCCCGGCGCGTCCGGGCCGAGGGCGACGGCGCGGCCGCCCGGGCCGAAGACGAAGAGGTTCGGCACGCCGACGGGGGCGAAGGCGGCAACGAAATCGGAATCGCCCTGGAGCACGGCGAAGGGCGGGTCGTGGCGTTTCACGAAGAGGTCCCGCTCCCGCCCCTCGGGCGAACGACCGTATTCCTCGAACAGGTTGATCGCCAGGATGGTCACGTTTTCGGGGCCGTAGCGGGCATGAGCCTGCTTGAGGCGCGCCATCTCGAGATGACAGGAAAAGCACCAGCTTGCCCAGGTCGCGACGATGACGACCGGGCGCTCCAAGGCCGACGCATCGGGGGCCGAACCGTGGATCGCGGGAATATCCAGCAGGACGGCGCGGCGGGCCTCGTCCAGCCCCGGCCCGGCGGCCACGGCCGGACCTGTCGAGGCCACGAGAGCGGCGAGCAGGAACGCTGCGATGCTCAAGGCTTTCATCGCAGAATCCTCATCGCCGGGCCTGGAAGAAATCGCGCAAGAGGGCCGCGCTTTCGCGCTCGGCCAGGCCGCCCAGGACTTCGGGGCGATGGTGGCAGGTCGGTTGGTCGAAGACGCGCGAACCATGGACAACACCGCCGCCCTTGGGGTCCTCCGCCCCGAAATAGACCCGGCGCAGGCGCGCGAAGGAGATCGCACCGGCGCACATCGGGCAGGGCTCCAGGGTGACATAGAGATCGCAATCGACGAGGCGCGGGGTCGCCCGGGCCTCGGCGGCGGCCCGGATGACGAGCATTTCGGCATGGGCCGTCGGGTCCTTGCGCGCCTCGATCTCGTTGCCCGCCCTGGCGAGAACGCTGCGGCGCGCGCCGTCGACCAGGACCGCGCCAACCGGCACCTCGCCCCGCGCCGCGGCGGCGCGGGCCTCGGCCAAAGCCAGCTCCATGAAGCCGGCACGCAAGTTCGGCGCCGGGACCGGGGTCGACGTGGGAAGGGGCACGGTCATCGCGGCACGGTGCGACGATCGCCGGCTTCGGTCAAGCGACCGCCTTCCGCGCCGCGTGGGCCTGCAGCAGCGCCGCAAGATGCAGGATGATGAAGACCGGGACCCAGAAGGCCGGAATCAGGGCCAGGGGCCAGACGCCCATCGGCGCGGAGGTCGGTCCCGCCCCGACCAGGGCGGGCAGAGCGCCGCTGGCAAGAATTCCCGTGCCGAGGGCACCCGCGAAATCCAGGATGCCGAGCCAGTTCCAAGCCACGAACCAGCCTTCGCGCCGGCTTTCCGGGCGGCGCAGAAGCATCACCAGCACCAAGGGCGCGGTCAGGCCGACGGCGGCGTCGCCCAGCCCGGCGGGAAAGGCGAACAGAGCCGGCAGGGCGTCGTAGGCGTAGAGGCCGACGAACATCAGGCCCAGCACCCGCCAGGCCTGGGCGGCGACCAGGAGGCGCGGATCCCAGCCGAGCACCGCCGCGCGCAGCCGCGCCGAGCTCGCGTAGCCGACCAGAAACAGGGTCACGGGGAGCGCGACCGCGACCATCGTCGGCAGAGGCAAGGCGCCGACGCCCGGATCGAAGACGCCGGCGATGACGGCGACAAGGCTGGCGACGAACCACATCGCCGCCAGCCCAAGCGTCGAATTCAGGCCGATCGGCCGAGTCTCCGGATGAAGGATGGTTTGCATTGCCACGGTCATTCTCCTTTCTAGTTGTATATACACGTATTTAGTTAAAAAAAGCCGCGATCAGCTCTTCACGAGAACGGACCGGGCCAGCCAGGCGAGGTCGCCGCGCAGCCGCGCGGCCCGCCCCTCGCCCAAGGCGTCGGCGATGCGGGCCTGGGCCTGGCGCCACAGGGGAAGCGCCGTCCGAAGCGTGGATCGGCCTTCCTCCGTCAGCGCGACCCGGCGCTCGCGCCGGTCCCGGCCCGGCGCCATTTTCAGCAGGCCGGCGCGGACCAGCGGCTGCAGGTTTCGGGACAGGGTGGTGCGGTCCATCACGAGAGAATCGGCCAGCGCGGAGACCGAGGTCTTGCTGGTCAGCCCGACCGCCGCCAGCAGGGAAAATTGCGTCCCCTTGATGCCGGCGGGCGCGAGGGCGTCGTCGTAGAGCTGCCCGACCGCGCGCGCCGCCTTGCGTACGGCAAGGCCCGAGCAGCCCGCCGCCTCGCGCAGGTGATCCAGAAGCTCGTCGTGGTCGGTCTCGGTCATGGCAGTATATGTATATGCATCTAATTGAGAGTCAAGCACCCGTTGCCGCCCCCTGGCCGGGCTCATACAGTCCGGCCATGACGAAAACCGAGGAACGAAGCGGCGAGCGCATCGCCAAGGTCATGGCGCGGGCGGGGCTGTGCTCGCGCCGGGAGGCGGAGCGGTGGATCGCCGAGCGCCGGGTCAAGGTGGACGGCAAGACGATCGACGGCCCCGCCGTGCTGATCGGCCCGGCCAACCGGGTCGTGGTCGACGGCAAGCCCCTGCCCGCCGCCGAACCGCCGCGCCTGTGGCGCTATCACAAGCCGACCGGGCAGATCACCACGGCGCGGGACCCCCAGGGCCGGCCCACGGTGTTCGACGGCCTGCCGGCCGGAATGCCGCGGGTGGTCACGGTCGGGCGCCTGGATATCGGCTCGGAAGGGCTGCTGTTGCTGACCAACGACGGCGGCGTGGCCCGCAGGCTGGAACTGCCCGCGACCGGCTGGACCCGGCGCTACCGGGTGCGCGTGCACGGCGCGCCCGACGAGGGCGCCCTGGCGCGCTTGGCCAAGGGGGTGACGGTCGACGGCTTGCGCTACGGCCCGATCCGCGCCGCGCTCGACAAGGTGCAGGGCAGCAACGCTTGGCTGACCATGAGCCTGACCGAAGGCAAGAACCGCGAGGTGCGCAAGGTCTGCGCCCATCTGGGCCTCGACGTAAACCGCCTGATCCGGGTCGCCTTTGGCCCGTTCCAGTTGGGCGCCTTGGAGCGCGGCGCGGTCGAGGAAGTGCCCCGGCGGGCCCTGCGCGACCAGCTCGGCCACCTGCTCTCGGGCACGGCGCCGTGATCCGCATCGTGGCCGGGCGGCACCGGGGGCGGAGGCTGGCCGTGCCGGAGGACGACCCCAGGTTCAACACGGTGCGGCCGACCGCCGACCGGGCGCGCGAGGGGCTCTTCAACGTCCTGGCACACGGTGATTTCGGCCGGGGCGGACAATCCCCCCTCTCCGAAGCGCGCGTGCTCGACGCTTTCGCCGGCTGCGGAGCCCTGGGACTCGAAGCCCTGTCGCGCGGCGCGGCCCATGCGAGCTTCATCGAGATCGACCGCCGGGCCTGCACGACGATCGAGCGCAATCTGGAGACCTTGGAGGAGGTCCCGCGGGGCAAGGTGCTGCGGGGCGACGCCCTGCGCCCGCCGATCGCCCGGACCGGGGCCTGCGATCTGGTCTTCCTCGACCCGCCCTATCGGCAGAGCCTGGCCGAGCCCGCGCTAACGGCCCTGGCCGCGGCCGGCTGGATCGCGCCGGGCGCCGTCGTCGCGGTCGAGCAGGAGCGCGGCGAGGACCTGACGCCGCCCGAGGGATTCGAGGCGCTGGATGAGCGCCGCTACGGCCGGACGCGCTTCGCCTTGCTGGGCTACCGCGCGTCCAGCCAATCCTGAAGGAAGGCGTAGCTGGTCCAGCCGCCATCGGCGGCGATCGCCTGGCCGGTGATGAAGGACGCCCGATCCGAAGCCAAGAACAGCACCAGGTCGACGATCTCCTCGGTATGGGCCATCCGGCCCATCGGGGTGCGCTTGGTCAGGTTCGTGGGGTCGAGCTTGCCGCGCTCGACCAGGCTCTGGATCATCGGCGTGTTGGTGAAGCCGGGACAGACCGCGTTGACCCGCACGCCCCGCGCCGCCCATTCGTTGGCCAGCACCTTGGTCATGGCGACGAGACCGGTCTTGGATACGGTATAGGCCATGCGCTCGGGCGCGGCGGCGAGGCCCCAGATCGAGGCGTTGTTGACGATCGCCCCCGAGCCCTGGGCGCACATCCGGCGACCCGCCTCTTGAGCGCAGAGAAAGGCGCCGCGCAGATTGATGTCCATCGTGCGGTCCCAGTCCGCCGCCGTCATCTCCAAGGTCGGTTTGTTGTCGGAGATGCCCGCGTTGTTGAACAGAATGTCGATGCCGCCCAGCTCGCGGTCCAGAAGTTCGAAAGCGGCGCGCACGTCCTCTTCCTCGGCGACGGAGCCGGCGACCCAGGCCGCCCGGCCGCCCTGGGCCTGGATGCGTCCGGCCAGATCGGCCGCGCTCTCGCCGTCGGCGTCGAAAACGAAGACCTCGGCCCCTTCCCGCGCGAAGGTCTCCGCGGCCAAGTGCCCGATCCCACTCGCCCCGCCCGTGATCAACGCGCGCCGTCCCTGCAGTTCCGCCATGCCCTACCTCTCGCCTCCCCGATCCAACCGTCCCCTTTTATCCCCTCCCCCGGCGGGAGGAGGAGCGTTGTTCGTCTCTCGCTTCGGCAATCGCCTTTGCGGTTCTCCTACCTCTCGGCCAGCCAGCCGTCGGCATAGCCGTAGGCGGTCCAGCCGCCGTCCACCGCGATCACCTGCCCGGTGACGTAGGCCGCCGCCGGGGAGCAGAGAAACAGCGCCATCTCGGCGATATCCTCGGGCTGGCCCAGGCGGCCCAGGGGGGTCCGGTTCTCGATCTGGGCGGCGTCGAAAAGGCCCGCCTCGCGGTTGAGTTTGGTCATCCGCGTCTCGGTATAGCCCGGGCCGATGGCGTTGACCCGCACGCCATCGCGCGCCCATTCGTCGGCCAGGCATTTGGTCATGCCCGAGACCGCGTGCTTGGTCGCGACATAGGGCAGGCGCGCGGGCGCCGCGACGATGCCGTAAATCGAAGTGATGTTGAGGATCGCGCCGGACCGGCGCGGCACCATCCGGCGGCCCGCCGCGCGGGCGCAGAGGAAGACGCCGCGCATGTTGATCGCGACCATCCGGTCCCAGGCCTCGTCGGTCAGGTCGAGGGTCGGGCAAGGAACGGAAATGCCGGCGTTGTTGACCAGGATATCGACCGGACCGAAGGCGGAATCCATGGCGGAGAAGGCGGCCTCGACATCCGCGGTCACGGACACATCGCCGGCCGCGGTTTCGACCTCGGCCCCCGCCGTGCGCAAGGTATCGGCAGCCTTCGCGAGACCCGCTTCATCGATATCAAACAGGAAAAGCCTGGCGCCCGCGCGCGCACGGCGGGGCACGCGGCGG
>JABIRQ010000255.1 GCA_018699755.1 Rhodospirillaceae bacterium
CCATCGCGAAGTTCTGGTGCTTGGCGCAGCCCAGGCCGGAGACATGCCCGGCTATGGGGACGTTATAGGGCGGATCGACGATCACGATCTGAGCCGGTCGGTCGCCCAGGAGCCGCTTGTAGCCCGCCGGATCGGTGGCGTCGCCACAGAGCAGGCGATGCCCGCCGATCTGCCAGAGATCACCGAGACGGGAAATCACCGGGGCATCGGGATCGGGCACCGGCACCTCGTCCGCCTCGTCGGGCGCCTCGCCAACTCCGTCGCCGATCAGGATATCCAGTTCAGGAGTGTCGAAGCCGACGACCGTCAACTCGAAGTCAAGGTTCAGCGTGGCCAGCTCGCCCAGCTCAAGGGCGAGCAGTTCGCGGTCCCAATCGGCGATTTCCGCGAGCCTGTTGTCGGCGATCACATACGCACGGATCTGCTCTTCGCTGAGATGATCGAGCCGGATCGTGGGCACGCGCTCGATCCCCAGAAGCTTAGCCGCCTCCAGACGGCCATGGCCGGCGACGATCCGGCTGTCCGCATCGATGAGGATCGGATTCGTCCAGCCGAAGGTCAGGATCGAATCGGCGAGTTGGCGGATCTGCTTCTTGCTATGTGTCCGCGGGTTGCGGCTCCTTCTCTTGAGTTCTGCACCGCGGCAGTAGGTGACCTGCATTCCGGTCAGATGGTTTGCCGGATTGCTGTGGTCGTTTGCTTCGGCGGCTGTATCAAGTCTCCTCGATATCTTGTCGGCCATGAGATCGACCCCTTTCAACATTGGGTGCGATGCCGCAGGCCGTTGGCACAGCCGGACTAGTGCGCCATCTCAGCGCACCGGTCGACTAGGCCGGATACCATGGTGTTCACCGACCTACGGCGATCGCGTGGTCGGCACTTTAGGAGGAGGGTTAAATCGCCGGGAGAAGGGTAATTCAATCGCTCGAAGTCGATTGATTTTTCCGGTATCGATCTACGTATCCCCGGATCTGTTCGTGGTCGAGACCGATCTCGAGTGACCTCAGGCAGCAAGTTAGAAATCGAATGAGTGGCCCGTGACGCCGTCCCGTGAAGGGATCGGTGCTTACGCCCGCCGACCGACCGGTTATTGCTTCGTATGTGTCGATCAGAAGGCCGATGAGCTCCTGAAGGGCGACATTGCCATAGTGCCTCACTCCGCCGCGTCCCTTTGGCCGACTGGCCTCGATCCGCGATCGAGCCGCCTGTGACGCCCGTTCGAGAACGGGCAACTGTTGCCTTAGGACCGATATCGCTTGTCGCACGGGAAATCCGGCCGCGCGTGTCTCCGGGTTGATGGGCTGTAGCAGGATTGTCATTGGCGTTGGCATGTTTTCTCGGCCCTCGGAGAGTTGCTCCCTCAGTTCGGCGCATGCGGTCTCGATCGTGTGAAGTCTGCGAGAGATCTCTTGCACGGAGGTTTTTGTCCGATTCTGTCCGCGCAGGACTTCGAACATTTCCTCGGCGAATTCGAGGCGTCCGGCCAGAAGCTTCTTAGTGCTCGCATCGAGCTCGCGATCCAAAGCCCCGATGATCTCTTCGAGATCGTTTCGCAAACGAGATTTGGATGATGTCATCGTCGACCCCAGCTATACCTGCTTCAGACGGTGATCTGCCCCCGCTGACTGGTCCGGTTTCAATGTTAGTACAAGGTCGGTTTTGCTGCCAAGCTGGGTGGCCGGCGTAGCGGAGTGTAGCCGGACGGCCAGCTTGGCGGGACGGTTGTTTCTGGCGCCGGAGGACGATAGCCAAGGCTGCTGTGTGGCCGGATCGTGTTGTAGTGGCGGCGCCATTGCTCGATGACCACCTGCGCCTCCTTCAATGTGTAGAAGATCTCGCCGTCGAGGAGTTCGTCGCGCAGTCGCACATTGAGACAACTCTCAACTGTGCCAGATGACTCTTAAAATGCGGTTCTGATATTGGTAGTTCGCGAGGACTGAATTCAAACTTGTGCCAGCATTTTACAAAGCCACAGTTGGTGCGTTTCTCGATACGCCGAGCGAGCAGGTTTCAGGCGCCCTGAGCGAACGGATTGGGTCACCGACGCGCCGGGCGCCCCGCCAGGCACTGCGTTCTTTTCTGGGAAGGCTTGGGCGCCGTCGCCCGGCTAGTACTCGAGCCGAAGCTGCAGATGCGGAACTTAGATAATATCAAGCACCTCATCCGCACGACCCGGATGTCCGCCAGCGCTACGGTCTGTCGGAACGTCGAGCCTGTCCGACACGAAGTCGAGCGACCAACGCTGGTTGGAATCCTGCGGGATCGTCATCGGCGCCCGCGTCCCCAGCGCCCTTTGTCAGCCACCGCGTTTGCGCACGGTGATCCGACTGGTCAGCCCAGGGCCTTCCTGATTGCTAGAATCACTTGACATGAATCAACGCAGCCAAAACAGAGACAGGTTATTAATCAACAACGAGTGCACTCCAATCTGTGGGCGCAGCACATGGTTGAGACTCTGCGAACGGATGTCCTGGTCATCGGAGGCGGCGCGGCCGGCGCGAACGCCGCGCTCTGTGCCGGCAGGTCCGGTGCCCGGGTCACGCTGTTGGTCAAGGGCTTACTCGGCAAGAGCGGCTGCTCAATCTTCGCCAGCCATGTACCATTTCACGACGCCAGCACCGAGCAGCGTGGCAAGGACCGTCTGCGCTACTCGGTCCGGTACTACAATCACTATCTGACCGACCAGGATCATGTCCGGCGCATGGGCGCGTACATGCGAACCGAGTTCTATGACGAACTCGAGCGCCTAGGCGTCTATTGGCGGCGCACGGCGGACGGCCGGTTGCTGGCGAGCGACAATCGGGTGCCCATTATGGTGGCACACAAACAGGGGGCCTCCGGCATCGTCATCATGGATCGCCGCAGGCGCCAAATTCTGGGCAGCGGCATTCCGGTCTACGAGGAATGCGCGGCGACCTCACTGCTGCAAGACGAGAGCGGCCGAGTTGTCGGCGTTATCGTGCTCGACAGCAAGGACGGACGGATTTTCGCGATCCTGGCCAAGGCGGTCGTGCTTGCGACTGGGCATTCCGACTACTTGGCCAGCCGCTCGACCGCGACCCGAGAGCAATCGGCCGACGGTATCGCGATGGCGCTGCGCGCGGGCGCCGAGGTCGCCAATCTCGAGATCCAGTGGTGGCATATCAGCGACATGCTGAAGCCGCGCACCTGGATGCGCATGCACCTTTATCCCAACCCACTCCTGGGAACGAAAGAGACCTCGCGCCTCTACAACGGCGACGGCGATGTCTTCTTCGAGCAGGCGACGCACAACCCCGGCTCTTCCGCGCCCTATGTCGATCAGATCCGCCGCCTCTCGCGCGAGGTGGAGAACGGGAAAGCCAATTGGGACGGCGGCTTCTACTCGGGTTACGACCACATCCCGGCCGACGTCATCCACGCCTACCAGCGCCAGTCCAAGATCTGGCGCAAGCTCGGGCTCGACGTGCAGCACGACCGGCTCGAATGCGGCATCACCTGGCACATGCGTCAGGGCGGGGTGAATGTCGAGCCCGACACCATGCGGACCAGCGTCGAGGGGTTGTATGCCGCAGGCGGCATCGGCGCCCACTATCTGGGCGGTCTGGGCCCCGTCAGCTACGACGGCAAGATCGCCGGCATCGCGGCCGCGGATGAAGCGAGGGGACGGCCAGAGCCGGCGGTGCCGAAGGCAGCCCTGGCCGCCGAAGAGAACAGGCTGCTGAGTTTCCTGCGGGTGGGCGGCGACGGGCCGCGTCCGATCACGCTCAAGCTCAAGATCCGGGACGTCCTGTGGCGGCTCGGCTATGTCAAGAACGCGCGCAAGCTGGAGGTCGCGCTCGACGAGCTTCTAGCTCTGCGCGAGGACCTGCCCCGCCTGCGACTGGAGAGCGCCTCGCGGCGCTGGAATACGGGATGGGGAGACGCCCTGGACGCCGTCTCGATGCTTGATGCCTGCGAGGCGACGGTGCGCTCGGCGCAGCTCCGCAAGGAAAGTCGCGGCCCCTTCTATCGCGAGGACTATCCCTTCGTCGACAACGAGAACTGGCTGTGCCGCCTTGTCCTGCGCCGGGTCGGCGAGGACTGGGAACACAGCATCCAGCCCATTGCGACGCCGTATCTGCCGCCGGAGAACGCCCGTGAGCCCTTCTTCGAAACCGACTACTAGCGCGGGGACCGTGCGGGCGCGGATCTACCGCTTCGACCCGAGCGTCGACGCCTCGCCGCGCTACGACAGCTTCGAGGTCCCCTTCGTCGACGGCATGCGAGTTCTCGACGTGCTCGACCATGTCTATGAGGAGCTAGCCGAGAACATCGGCTACCGCTGGTATTGCGGAGTGCAGCGCTGCGGCAGTTGCGCCGTCCGGGTGAATGGCCGGGAGATGTTGGCCTGTTGGGAGCCCGCCGAGCGCGACATGGTGATCGAGCCGCTGCGCCATGCTGGGATTGTCCGCGATCTGGTGATCGATCGCACGGACTACGAGAAGCGGGTCGACAGTCTGAAGCCGTCCCTCAAACGTTCGGAACCTTATCCGGGATTTCCGGAGCCTTTGCGCCACGGCGCATTCGAGGCGGCATCGCAAGTTTTCGACTGTTTGAATTGCCTCGCCTGCCAATCCGCTTGCCCGGTGCTCGGTCTCGGGGGCGATATCAAGTTCATCGGCCCGGCCCCGCTCGTACAGCTCGCCCAACGCGCTCTCGACCCGCGCGATTCGGAGGACCGCGGCGCGCTCGCCCTGGATCTCGGCGCCGTTTTCGAATGCATTTCCTGCTACAAGTGCCAGGAGGTCTGCCCCGTTGACATCCCGGTGGTCGAGGCGGCCATAGAGCCCCTGAAAGCGCTCGCCTTCCGACGACGCCCGGCTGCGGCGGGCCACGTTCGGGCGCTTATGGAGACCGTGGAAAGGCGAGGCCGCGTCGAGCCGATTGGTCTGATGTTCCGCGCTCGGGGTTTGGGCGCCCTGGCCGACGCGCTGCGCGCCGCTACCCTGGTCCTGCGGGGCAAGATCAGGCCCTGGCATGCTCTTTTCGGAAACGATCTCGCGGCACCGGCGCGTGGGGAGATCGGCAAGCTCTTCGCGCGAAGAAGGGGACCCGACAGATGAGGCTGGCCTACTATCCGGGGTGCTCGGCACGCGGCACCTGCCGAGAGTTGCATGACGCGACGGTCAGGGTGTGCGAACGGTTAGGGCTGGAACTGGTCGAGCTCGAATCGGCGCCCTGCACCGGCAGCCGCGAGATCCGCGCGGCCGATCGGGACCTATTCCTCGCTCTCAACGCGGGCATCCTGGCCCAGGCCGCCGCGCTCGGCCTGCCGCTGATGACGGTCTGCAACACTTGCACCCTCAACCTGCTGGATACCCGCGAGGCGCTGCGGACGGAACCCGAAACCAAGACGCGTGTCGATGGGCTGCTCGGGGACTCGTACCATGTCGGCATCACAGAGACGGAAGTCACCCATTTCCTCTGGGTGCTGCTCGACGAAATCGGTGCGGATGCCCTGCGCGCGCAGGTCAAGCGTCCGCTCGACGGACTCGCGGTGGCCGCCTTCTACGGTTGCCACATCATCCGCCCGTCCCGGCATTTCGGCATGGTCGATTCCCGGAATGCCACGGCCATCGAGACGATCAACGAGATCCTCGGCTGCGCCTCGGTCGACTACGAGGGGCGCACCGAATGCTGCGGCTTCCACACCTCCGCGCATAACGAGGCGACGGCGGTCGAACTGGGCGGGCGGCACCTGCGCTCGGCCAAGAGCCAGGGCGCGGCGGCCGTGGTGACACCTTGCCCCCTCTGCCACACGGTGCTGGATGCGTTTCAACCTCGGATGGCCAAGCCGGGCGAGGGCCCGGTCGCCCTGCCCGTCCTTCACCTGCCGCAGCTCGTGGGTCTCGCGCTCGGCATGAGTCCGGAGGAGCTGGGACTGTCGCGCCATGTCGTGCCGGTTAACTTCGCGCTGCCGGGGGCGTAGGCCGTTCGGCGGACCGCGTCAGCGATTGGAGAGCAGGGCGGCGAATTCGGCGGCGGCGGCGCGGAGTTCGACGATCACGGCATCGGAGGAGAAGCGGTTTAGCCGCTCGCTGAGGCCCACCAGCCCGACACTATAGAGGACCCCCGCGTCGTCGAGATGAACGGGACATGCGTAGCTGAAGACGCCGGGATCCAGCTCCTCGTCGCAAACCGCGAAGCCGTTGCGCCGGACCAGCTCCATCTCCCGCTCGACATCGCCTTTCTCGACGATTGCTTTGGCCGTGAACTTCTCCAGAGGCCGCGCCATTGCCTGCTCGAAGACGGCAGGCTCCTGGAAGGCGAAAATGGCCTTCGCCGAGGCCGCCGCGTTGAGCGGCATCACCCGTCCGGGCTGAACGTAGGACGTGCTGCCGCTGGACGATGGGACGACCATCGCCATGGATCGGACCTCGCGGTCAAACAGTTTGGCGAGGAACGCGGTTTCGTCGAAGCGCCCGCTCAGCCGTTCGAGCAGGGGGCGGACCAGGCTGACGATGACCTGGGCCGGCGTGCCCAGATGGATCATCCGCAGCAGCCGCGCGCCGAGCACATAGACCTTCCGCCCGTCGCTCGGCTCGATATAGCCGACCTCGAGCAGGGCCCTGATGAGTCGGTGGACCGTTCCCCGCGGCAGGTCGGTCGCCTGCATGATCTCGGTCAGGGTGAGGCCGGCCGGGGCCGCGGCGAGTGTGTCGAGCAGGAGCGCATAGCGGCCAAGAACGCCTTTGGGCTGGGACACTCTGCCTCCTCGTCGTCGAAGCCAGCCCGGCACGGGCAATCGGTAGAGCCCGCCCCTGGGCGACAGTTTCCGTTTGACTCGAGGATAATTCTAAATCAATATTTCCAATATACAAAAACTTTTTCTGTTTAATGGAACTTTTATAGGGTTTTGGGCACGGCATGCCGGGAACTATCGGATCGGAGGCCGAGGAAAGCGCCATGACGGGCACCGGATGGCGGGTCGGAATCGATATTGGCGGCACCTTCACCGACGTGCTGGCGGCGAACTCCACGACCGGCGACCTCCGCGTGGCCAAGGTCGAGACACGTGCGAACGACCGGGTGGGCGGATTGATCGCCGCGCTCGATGCCGTGGGGCTTGTCTGGGATGAGGTCGAAGACCTGATCCATGGCACGACGATGGTGACCAACGCGATCGTCGAGAACGATCTGGCCGATGTCGCCCTGATCGCGACGGAGGGCTTCTCGGACACTCTGGCGATCGGCCGCCAGAACCGCCTTCACCTCTATCGCCTGGACCTGGCGCCGAAGCTGGCGCCTCAGGTTCCGGCCGAACTGCGTTTCGAGGTCGTCGAGCGGCTCGACCATGACGGACGGGTGATCCGGGCGCTCGATCCAGAGTCGGTTGAGAAGGTCATCGCTGAAATCTCCGCCAGCGGCATTGAGGCGGTCGCAGTCTCTTTGTTGCACTCCTATGCCGATCCGCGCCACGAGGAGGCGCTCGGCCGCCGCCTGCAAGACGCTTTTCGTTTCGTTGGGTTGTCGAACCGAGTCAATCCCGAGGCGAGGGAATACGAGCGGACGGCGACCACCGTCTTGAGCGCGAGCATCATGCCGCTGGCCGCCGGCTATCTCGATCGTCTCGAGGCCGCGAAGCCGGATGGCTCGAGCTTGCACCTCTTCCATTCCGCCGGAGGAATGGCCTCGCCCGACGCGTTGCGTGACCTGCCCCTCGGCCTCGCCCTTTCGGGCCCGGCGGCCGGGGTGGCGGCCGCCGGCCAGATCGCCGTCGATCTCGGCATCGAGGAAGCGATCAGCTTCGACATGGGCGGCACGACGACCGACGTGTGCCTGATCCTGGGCGGCCGCGCCCGGATATCGAGCGACCGCGCGCTTGGCGGCCGGCCGCTGCGCCAGCCGATGGTCGCGGTCGAATCGATCGGCGCTGGCGGCGGATCGATCGCCAAGCTGGATCACGGCGCGCTGCTCGTCGGGCCCGAAAGTGCCGGGGCCGCGCCCGGACCCGCCTGCTACGGCCGCGGCGGGCAGCAGCCGACGGTCAGCGATGCCGACCTCGTGCTTGGCTACATGGATCCCGAACGCGTCATCGGCGCCGACTTGCATCTCGACCTTGGCGCCGCAAGGCGTGCCCTCGCACCCATCGCGGCGGCCATGGACGCGACGGTGGAGGCCGCCGCCCTCGGCATCGTGAAAGTCACCGACTCGGCCATGGTCCGCGCCCTGCGCCGCATCACCGTCGAGCGCGGCATCGACGGTCGCCGCTGCACTCTCCTCGCCTTCGGCGGGGCAGGCCCGATGCACGCCGTCGAGGTCGCCCGCGCTTTCGGCATTTCGAAGGTCGTCGTTCCGAACCAGTCCGGCGTGTTTTCCGCGCTCGGCTGCGCGCGCGGAGAGATGAGTTATTCCCAGCAGCGGACCGTGCGCATGGCGGAGGATGTCTGGGACGCGGCCCGCCTCGACGATATCCGGCGAACGCTCCGCTCCCGGCTCGCCGCGCCGTTTGAAGCGGCCGGGCATGGAGAGGGCGAGATGCGTGTCGATGAGATCGCCGCGATCCGCTATCGGGGCCAAAGCTACGCCATCGAGGTCGAGAGCCCGTCCTTCGCGGATCCCGCCCGCCTCGGTCGCGATTTCATCGCGCTCCACGAGAAGCTCTACGGCTTCGCGACGGACGAGCCTTGGGAGCTCGTGTCGATCCGGCTCACCGTCGCGATCGCGCATGGCGGGGATACGGCCGAGCCGGCCCCGGCGCCCCGCAGCGAGCCTGAAGCGGCACGGGCCAAGCCTTGTACCTTTGGCGGCGGCGTCGCTTTGCCGACTCCCCGGTTCGAGCGCCGGCGCCTGGCGGTTGATCGGCCCGTGCCGGGACCGGCGATCGTCGAGGACGCCTGGTCGACGGTGGTCGTGCCGCCCGGGGCGATGCTGGTGCCGGACCGCTCGGGTCATCTGCATATCGACGTCGGGGCCGCGCCATGACCGGTGCGATCGATCCAGTGACCCTCGAGGTCATCCGCAATGCCCTGACCGCGACGGCGGAAGAGATGTCGCTTGTCGTGATGCGTTCGGCGCGCTCGCCGCTGCTGCGCGAGGCCGGGGATCTGTCCTCGGCCCTCACCGACGGCGACGGCCATCTGATCGCGCAAGGGCGCGATATCCCCATGCATATGGGCGTGATGAGTTTCACCGTGCGCGAATTCCTGAAGCGCGTTCCGAAGGAGCGGCTGGCGCCCGGCGACGTCTGGTTCCTCAACCTACCAGAGGTCGGCGGCAACCATTTGCCGGACGTCAAGGCCATCCGGCCGGTGTTTTTCCTCGGCGCCATCCGCGCTTTCGCCGTCAGCCTCGCCCATTGGGCGGATATAGGAGGAGCGGTGCCTGGCAGCTACGTTGCGAATGCGACGGATGCTTGGCAGGAGGGGCTTCGCATTCCGCCGATCCGGCTGTTCTCGGCGAAAGGCCCGGATCGTGACAATCTCAATCTTGTTCTTGCCAATGTCCGCGGCGCGGACGAGCGCGAGGGCGACATCCTCGCGCAGATGGCCGCTACCCGCCTGGCCGAGGAGCGGCTTGCCCATATCTTCGCCGAACATGGCGTGGCGACGACCACGGACACGATCGCCGCCATCCATGACCGGGCCGAGGCGCAGATGCGTACGGCCCTCTCAGCGATCCCCGACGGCACCTACGACGGGGAGGACTGGCTTGACGACGACGCGGCCGGCGGTCCCCCGATGGCGGTACGCGTCCGCATCGTCATCGAAGGCGACCGCGCGCACTTCGACTTCTCCGCCACGGAGGATGCGGCGCGCGGGCCGGTGAATACGACGCCCTTCGTTGCCGCCGCATCTGTCTTTTACGTGGTCAAGACATTGTTTGGCCCGGACATCCAGCCAAGCGGCGGGTGCTATCGACCGATCGAGGTTGTCACGCGCCCAGGCTCTCTGCTGGACCCCGGGCCTGAACGGCCCGTCGTCGGCGGCAATCACGAGACGTCCCAGCGCGTGGCCGACGCCGTGTTCCGGGCTTTCGAGCCGGTCGTCCCGAATCTGCTTTCCGCCGGAGGGGCGACGACATCCGGCTTGATCCTGTTCGGGGGGCGGCGCGCCGACGGGGTTTGGACGACCCTCTATGAAACCCATGGCGGGGGCGAGGGCGCGCGGGCCGACAGGGACGGCGCGCCGGTCATTCGCGTCCATATGTCCAACGTCATGAACACGCCCGCCGAAGTCATCGAGGCGGAGTATCCGATCCGGATCGAAACGCAGCGCTTGCGCCGCGGCTCGGGCGGCAACGGCCGCCACCGTGGCGGCGAAGGGCTCCACCGCGAGTACCGCGTGCTGTGCGACGACATGTCGGTCACGTCGATGTTCGAGCGCCGCGTCGTGCCGCCATACGGCCTGCAGGGCGGTGCGTCCGGCGCTCCGTTCAAAGTTACCGTGATCGATGCCGAAGGTCATAGGTCGGACCTTCCCGGCAAAGCCAACATCCGTCTCGATGCCGGATCTGTGGTGGTTGTCGAGAGTTGCGGCGGGGGCGGCTATGGGACGCCCGACACGGACAAGTAGGCGATTTTTTCCCGAAGGCAGGAGGACCGGCCAATGAAGCTCGAGAACAAGAAGGCGATCGTGACGGGTGCCGCCAAGGGCATGGGCGCCGCGATAACCACGACACTGGCCCGGGAGGGCGCGGATATCGTCCTGGCCGCTCGCGACATCGAGGCCCTGGAAGAGGTGGCCAAGGAGGTCCGCGCCCTCGGCCGCCAGGCTCACACCGTCGCGTGCGACGTCATCGATGAGTCCCAGGTCAAGGCGATGGTCGATGGGGCCCTCGATTTCTTCGACGGCCGTATCGACCTCCTGGTCAACGTCGCGGGCGTCACCGGGCCGATCGAGACGCCGATCCAGGACATCGCGGCCGAGGATTTTGACCATGTGATCATCGCCAACGAGCGCGGCACCTTTCTGCCGATCAAGCATGTGGCGCCGACGATGATCGCTCAGAAGAGCGGCAAGATCGTCAATATCGGCGGCACCTCGGGGCTGCGCGGTTATCCCATGCGGACCGCCTATAGCGCGTCGAAATGGGCGGTCCGCGGCATCACCCGCACGGTCGCGCTCGAGCTCGGCAAGTACAACATCAACGTCAATGCGGTCTGCCCGGGCATCGTCGAGACGCCGCGCATGATGAAGCTGTGCGAGGGCAAGGCGAAGGTCCGCGGCTGGACCGTCCAGGAGGTCTACGACGAATATGTCGAAGACATGGCCCTGAAGCGGGTGACGACACCCCAGGATGTCGCCAACGCCGTTCTGTTCGTGGCCAGCGAGGACAGCCGCCAGATCACGGGCCAGCACATCGCCGTGGATGGCGGCTGGGATGTCTAGTCCGGATCGCGAACCCGTCGCGTCGCGGCGGCCGGCGGCAAGGATCCGGGATCCGTCTGTGGCGGCGAACCCGCAGGAACGAGCGCGGAAGTAGGAAGTGGAGACGATCCATGTATGCCGAATTCGAACTCGATATCCCCGATAGTCTCGATGGAGCGCTCGGCATCATGGCCGCCGGCGCCGCGAAGGGCGTTACGCCGCTCGCGGGTGGCACCAACCTGATCGTCGACATGCGCGCCGGCCGGGAGCGGCCCGTGCGGGTCGTCGGGTTGGGCAAGATCGACGAGCTGCGCGGCATTGTGTGCGACGGCGATCGCATCTCGGTCGGCGGGCGGACGACGGTCGCCGATCTGCTGTATTCCCCCGAGATCGCAGCGGCCGGACCGTCGCTTGTCGAGGCGGCGCGCCTCTTTGCCGGCCAGATGGTGCGCAACGCGGCGACGGTGGGCGGCAATATCGCCTGCGGCTCGCCGGCCGCGGACCTCGTTCCCCCGCTCCTGTCGCTCGACGCCGAGGTCACGCTGGTCAACGGGTCCGGCACGCGCTCCGTCCCGCTCGACGAGTATTTTCTCGGCTACAAGCGGGACCTGCGCGGACAAGACGAACTAATCACGCGCGTGTCCTGGCGGCGCCCGGTGGAGCGGTCCGCCAACGCCTTCTACAAGCTCGCCCGCCGCAAGGGCGACGCGATCACGGTGACCGGCGTGGCCGTGACGCTTTCGGCCGAGGGGGAGCGGTGCTCGCGGGCACGCATCGCCCTCGGCGCCGTGGCGCCGGTGGTCATGCGGGCCAAGCGGGCCGAGGCGCTGCTCGAGGGCGAGACGCTCGGCTTCGCGGCGATCGACGCGGCCGCGCGCCAGGCCGCCGAGGAGTGCCAGCCCATCGACGACGTCCGCGCCTCGGCGGGCTACCGCCGACATGCTGTCGAAGCCCTGGTCCGGCGCCTGCTGACGCAGACCCGGGACCGTCTGATCTGAGAAAGGAGCGGGACATGCCCATGGAAAAGATCATCGCCCTCACGATCAATGGACAACGGGAGGAGGGCGCCTTTCCGCCCCATAGGACGCTCCTCGAGGCGCTTCGTGGGCTCGGCCATGTCGACGTGAAGAGCGGTTGCGAGAAGGGCGATTGCGGCGCTTGCGCCGTGCTCGTCGACGGCGTGGCCATCGATAGTTGTCTGACCTTGGCCTGGACGGTCGAGGGTCAGGAAATCACCACCGTGAGCGGCCTCGGCGATCTTGCCGAGCCGCATCCCTTGCAGGCGGCGTTCGCCGATAGCGGCGGCGTGCAGTGCGGTTACTGCACGCCGGGCATGATCATTGCGGCGAAGGCGCTGATCGATCGCAACCCGGAGCCGTCCGAGGACGATATCCGCCTCGACCTGAGCGGCAATCTGTGCCGATGCACCGGGTATACCAAGATCTTCGAGGCGGTCCGCACGGCCGCCACGACAATGCGCGCGCACGGAGGCAAAGCATGACCTTCGCCAGTCACGATTCGAACACCGGGCTTGCCAATGTTCGGTTCAGCCAGGTTGGCGAGCGTCTTACCCGCACGGACGCGCCCGGCAAAGCGACGGGCCAAACTCCCTATGCCGGCGATTACGTCATGCCGGGCATGTTGCATGCGAAAGTCGTCAGGGCGGGTCTGGCCAGCGCTCGGTTGCGCCGACTCGATGTCTCCAAGGCCGTCGCTCTTGACGGCGTCGTATGCGTGCTTACGGGCGCGGATCTGCCCGATCGCATGGCGGCGACGGACATTCCCGGCCAGACCGGGCAGAAGCGCCTGAACACCGACCAGCAGATTCTGGTGAAGGAGAGGGTGCGCTATTTCGGCGAGCCGATCGCTTTGATAGCAGCCCGGACGCGCGATATCGCGGAGCGTGCCATGGCGCTCGTCGAGGTCGATCTCGAACCCATACCCGGCATCTACGATCCCAAGGAGGCGATGAAGGCGGGCGCCCCGATCGTTCAGGCTGCGGACAACGTGGTTGCCGAGCACAAGATCAGGAAGGGCGATATGGACGCCGGGTTCGCGGCGGCCGATCTGGTCGTCGAGAACACCTTTAAAACGCCGTTTCAGGAGCACGCGTTTCTCGAACCGGAAGTCGCGCTCGG
>JABIRQ010000221.1 GCA_018699755.1 Rhodospirillaceae bacterium
CCGAGGACATGGCCGCCGACGGCGCCGGCGATATACAGGCGCGGCAGCGCGGTCTTCATGGTCCTGGTGTCGGCGCGCACGCCGCCCGCCGTCATGTGCCAGGTCGGCGCGCCGGGCAGCAGGTCCTTGGCCATGTTCAGGCCGATCTTCTCGTAGAACTCCCAGCCGTACTGGTACTTTTTCGATATCTCGGGCTCGATATGGCGGAAGTCCGAGAAGTTGCCGCCCTCCCAGTCGGCCTTGCCCTTCCGCACCTGCTGATACTGGGCCTTCATCTGCTGGGTATAGGGCATGGAATAGTCGAACGCGCCGGTGTCGAGATAGCGCTCCCCCTCCTTGTTGACCATGGCGACCATCTTGGGCGTGCCGTGAATGGGGTTGGGGAAGTGGTGCAGGCGCATCCAGCTGTCCGGATAGCTCATGTCGGCCGAGTGGTACATCTGGATTTCCAGATTTTGGAGCTCGACACCCGCGCGCAGGGCCATGGCCAGACCATTGGCCGCCATCTCGCGGGTGCCGGTCGAGCGGGTCGCCAGCCAGTTGGTGTGCCCGGTCGCGAGGATCGTCGATTTCGCCACGATCTCGAACAGCCGCCCGCGCGCGTAGTCGAGCACCATGGCGCCCCCGATCTCGCCTCCCGCGCCTTGGATCAGGGAGAGGGCCATGGCCTCCTCCATCACATCGACATCGGTCGCCAGCACGTCCTTGCGCCTGGCTTCGCCATAGAGGTAGCCGGTCATGCCATGGGAATGGAGGATGTAGGAATCGCCGCCCCGGCCCGGCGCGACCGGGCGCCCGGCCTCGTCGCGGAGGACGAAGGTGCCGTTGGCTTCGAGGTTCGGAAAGAACTCCTTGGTGATCCAGAGGGCGATTTCGACGAGATAGTCCTGGTCGATCAGCCATCCGTGATAGTCGAGATTCATGCGGAGCTGGTCGGCAAGTTTGCCGGGCAAGGGCAAGGGCACGACCTTGTTGACTGCGGCGTAGATCGACTTCAACGCGCGCAGCACGCCGTGGGGCAAGGGTAGATTGACCGGGCCGGCCAGGCGGCTCGCCAGGGGTGTCGCGCCGCTGCGCCCCACCTTGCCCTTGACCGCCATGAGCACCTTGGCCCCCAGGGCATGGGCGTGCAGGGCGGCCGTGCAGCCGGCCGCGCCCCCGCCGATGATCAGGACATCCGTCTCGATCGTCTCCGCGCGCATGGTGGGTCCTCCTCCCGGCCGCTCACCCCCGCCCGATATAGGGCATCGTCGTCGCCATCACGGTGACGAACTGGACATTGGCGTCGAGCGGCAGGCTCGCCATGTGCAGCACCGTACTCGCCACGTGGGCCACGTCGAAGACCGGCTCGGGGGCGACCGTCCCGTTGGCCTGGGGCATGCCCTCGGGCATGCGCGCGGTCATCGGCGTGGCGGTGTTGCCGATATCGATCTGGCCGCAGGCGATGTCGAACGCGCGCCCGTCGAGGGAGGTCGAGCGGGTCAGACCGGTGATGGCGTGCTTGGTCGCGGTATAGGGCGCGGAATTCGGGCGCGGCACATGGGCCGAGATCGAGCCGTTGTTGATGATCCGCCCGCCCCGGGGCTTCTGCGCCTTCATGATGCGGAACGCTTCCTGGGTGCACAGGAAGGGCCCCGTCAGGTTGACGTCGACCACCGCCTGCCACTGCTCGACGGCCAGCTCCTCCAGCGGGATCGCCGGCGCGCCCGATCCTGCGTTGTTGAACAACAGGTCCAACCGGCCGAAGCGGTCCTTCACCGCCGCGAAGAGGGCATGGACGGCGGCCGCATCGCCCACGTCCGTCGGCGCGATCAGCACCCGGTCTTCCGAACCGCCGGCCTCCGCCGCCGTCTCGCGCAGGGCCTCCTCGCGCCGCCCGGCCAGGGCGACCGCGTAACCGTCCTTCAGCAAAGCGACCGCGACCGCCCGGCCGATCCCGGACCCTGCCCCCGTCACGACGGCAACTCGCTGCTTCCCGGCCATGATCTGCTTCCTTCCCGATTCGCGTCACCCGTTCGGGTCCGAGTATCGGCGCGCAGGGGCAGCCGGGTCAAAGCCCCGGCACTGCTGACCCCGGTCCGGCAAGACGCTAGGTTGCGCCGATGATGTCCCGGCCCTTCAGCATTCGCCTGCGTTCCGTCCTTCTCGCCGCGATCCTGGCGGGCGCCCTCTCGGCGACCGCCCGCGCGGGCGAGGTCCCAAGGGAAGTCAGGGTGGCCGTCGCGGCCAATTTCCTTACGGCCGCGCGGGAAATCGGCGCGGCGTTCGAGGCCGAGACCGGCCACCGGGCAATTGTCAGCCACGGCTCGACCGGCCAGCTCTATGTCCAGATCGCCCAGGGCGCGCCCTACGAGGTTTTCCTCGCCGCCGACCGGGACCGGCCCGCGCGGGCCATCGACGAGGGCTATGCTGTGCCCGGCAGCCGCTTCACCTACGCCACCGGCCGTCTCGTCCTCTACGGCAAGGACCCCGCCCTGGTGCGCGGCCCCGAAACCCTGCGCGCAGATGCCTTCGCGCACCTCGCCATCGCCAATCCAGCGATTGCGCCCTACGGCGTGGCGGCAGTCGAGGCGATGACGGCCCTCGGTTTGTATGAGTTTCTCGAAGACAAGATCGTGCGGGGCACGAACATCGCCCAGACCTACCAGTTCGTGGAGACCGGCAACGCCGAACTCGGCTTCGTCGCCCTCGCCCAACTGGCCGGCCGCGAGGGCGGCTCGCGCTGGCTCGTGCCCGAAGCCCTCCACGCCCCCATCGCCCAGGACGCCGTGCTGCTCAATCGCGGCGCGGACAACGAATCGGCGCGCGCCTTTGTCGCCTTCCTGCGCGGCCCCACGGCGCGGGCGATCAAGGAAAAATACGGCTACGGCCCGGGCGATTGAGGCCTCGGCCCCAGCAAGCTGCTGCAAAGGGGAATGTGCCAATCACCCTTCGAGACGCGCGCATGCGCGCGCTCCTCAGGATGAGGGAAAACAATATTTTAGCCTCACCCTGAGGAGACCCCCCTTTCGAGACGCTCGCTTGCGCGAGCTCCTCAGGATTGGGGGCCGTCTCGAAGGGTCTACAACCGGTATTTCAACGGCCTGCTAGACGACGCGAAGCTCCAGGTCGCCGCCACTCAAGGTCTCCAGGCCCGCATCGGTCAGGGCGTAGGCGCCGCCGATCAGAACGCCGCAGCCGTCCGACGAGGTGGCGTTGGTGTGCAGGACGAACGTCATCCCTGGCTCGAAGATCGAGTCGGACTCCCGGGTGATGTCCAAACCCTCGAGCCAGCTCGGCGGAAAGCCGATCGAGACGCCGTAGCCGAAGCGCGCCTGGGTGCTCACGTCGATGCCGGCCGCCGCCATCGCGGCGAAGGCCGCATCCTCGGCCGCGCCCACCGGCACGCCGGCCGCGATCTCGGCCATGCCGGCGCGCAGGCCGGCCAAGGCGCCCTCGTAGGCCCGCCGCGCGGCCGGGCTGGGCTCGCCCAGCCACAGGGTCTGCATGGTGACCGCGTGGTAGCGCCGACAGATTCCGGCGAACTCGGTCTTGAGCGGCTCGCCCGGCGCGATTCTCCGGTCGGTCGGCGTGCGATGGCTGCCGCGCGTGCGCGCGCCGGTGGCGAGCCAGGTCGGCATGGCGGAGTATTCGCTGCCCGCCTCGCGCACCGCCGCCTCCAACCGGCCCGCGAGTTGGATCTCGGTCAGGCCCGGGGCAAGGGCGGCGCGGATACCTTCCAGGCCCGCCTCCGCGAAAGCGGCGGCCCTGCGGATATAAGCCATCTCTCGCGCGCTCTTAATCCAGCGCAGCGGCTCGACCACCCGCGTCGCGTCGACGATCTCGGCGGGCGCCAGCGCCGCGGCGAGGCGCAGGGCGAACGCGCCCGGCATGGCGTAGCTGTCCCAGCACACCCCGATCCGCGCCCGCTCCCCCGCCCGTTCGCGCACGGCCGCCAGGATCAGGTCCAGCGGATCGGATTGGCCGTGATGATAGGCGCGCAGATCGGACAGCCAGCAGCTGTCCTCGGCATTGCCCCGGTCGACGTCCCGGAAGACGAAGCTCGGCTCGTCGCCGCCGTCCGGGCCGAAGACCAGGGCCTGGATGCTGAACTGGGTATGCCCGTCATAGCCGGCGAAATAGCACAGCAGCTCCGGCGCGACGCAGACGCAGGCATCGATCCCCGCCGCCGCGATCGCCCGCCGGGCCCGGTCCATGCGCTCGCGATACTCCGTTTCGGGAAAGGCGCGATCGTCGGTCATGTCTCACCCCCGTCGGGCGATGCCGCCCTCGATTCATGGCGCAAGGCGCGAAGCGCGCCCGGCCCTTCGAACCTGCCAGCCGATGCTAGCGCAACAGCGAAAAACCGTCGATCACCCCGTCTATGTCCACGCGACTGGACAGCCCCCGCGACGGTGCCACCACGGTGGCGCACCCGACCGCCGTGCTCCCGGCCCGACTTGGCCCCAATTCGCATATCGTGGTATTTTCCGTCCTCGAATATGCGATGCGGGGGCTTGCGATGGCGCGGATCGGATCGTTGCTGACGGCGCTGATCGGCGCCCTTTTCGCGGCTCATGCCGCGCTCGCCCAGGAATCGATCGCTTCGATCTATTTCGATGCCGCCCCCGGCGTCACGGCGGTGTCCGTCGAGGCGTCGTCCGCCTGCGAACTGGCCCCCTCGGCCCACGAACTGCTCGCGGCCATCGCCGATCGCTGGCGCGAGGCTGGCCAGCCCGACTTCGTGATCTACGGTCATGACGACCAAGCCGGCGGCAAGGACCTTTCGCTCGCGATCTCGGCTTGCCGCGCAAGTCGCGTCTTTCGGGCGGCGCAGGAATATGGCGTCGACCCGGCGCGGATGTATCTCTACGCCATGGGAGAAGCGCGCCCGGCCTACGACGCCGGCGACGGTCAACCCGAACCGTTGAACCGGCGCGTGGAGATCGAATTCTACAAATAGCCGCATACCGGTCCGCCACACGCGACCGATCGGCGGAGAATACGAAGCGCCCCCTGAACGAAACGGCCCGCCCCATCGTTTAAATTCGGGATGGAACCGACCCCGCGAGAGGAGAAAAGGCCCATGAGCAGGCATCTGGAAGGCAAGACCGCCATCATCACCGGCTCGACCGGCGGATTGGGGGTCGGCATGGCCGAGGCCCTGGCCGGCGCGGGGGCCAAGGTGATGCTGAACGGCATGGGCGATCCGGACGAGATCGAGGCCCTGCGCGCGCGGATCGCCGGGGAATCGGGAGTCGAGGTCGCCTACGACCCGGCCGACCTGATGAAGCCGGCGGACGTGGCCGGGATGGTCGAGCGGACGGAGGAGCGTTGGGGCTCGGTCGACGTGCTGTGCAACAATGGCGGGGTCTGGCACGTTGCGCCGACCGAGGAACTGACGCCCGAGCACTGGGACGCCCAGATCGCCACCCTGCTCTCCGCGCCGTTCCATGCCATTCGCGCCGCCTTGCCCGGCATGAAGGCGCGCGGTTGGGGGCGCATCGTCAACACCTCTTCGACCAGCGGGCTGCGCGGCTCCGTCGAAAAATCCGGCTACTGCGCGGCCAAGCACGGCGTCATCGGCCTGACCAAGGTGGTCGCGCTCGAGACCGCGGAATGCGGCATCACCTGCAACGCCATCTGCCCGGGCTGGGTGCTGACCGGCATGTCCCGCCCCCAGATCGACGTGATCGCCCGGCAGCAGGGCCTGTCCCATGACGAGGCGATGGCGCGGATGGCCGGGTCCCAGCCGACCAGGCAGTTCGTGACCAAGGAGCAGATCGGCGCCCTGGTCGCCTTCCTGTGCACGGACGCGGCAAGCCAAATCACCGGCGCCTCGATCCCCATCGACGCCGGCATGCTGGCGCGATAGGGAGCACGGAAGCCCTTTGCCAAGCGGCCGTTCCGGCAAAGGAATCGGTCCGCCGGATCATACCGACGCCGCGCCGACCGGGACGGCCCGCAACAGCCTCGAACCGGGCCCCAACCGACCGCCTGCCGAGAGACCCATCGGCCCGGAGAAAATGCCGCAGTGCCGGGTTCGGCGCCCCTACGCCAGCCGAAAGCCCTCATAGCCTTTGCGCGCGGCCTCGTCGCAGCGCGCGTCGTAGTCCGGGACGGTGCCGACATAGGGCGTGAAGACCCGCGGCTTGCCCGGAATGTTCGCGCCGACATACCAGGAATCGCACTGCGAGCGGAGCGACACCTCGCCGACCTCGCGCATATGGTCGGTCCAGTCCGCTTCGGCCGCCTCCTCCGCCTCGATCTCGCCCAGGCCCTTCTCCGTCATGTAGCCGAGGCAGTCGGCGATCCATTCGATATGCTGCTCGATCCCCGTGATCACGTTGGCGAACACCGCCGGACTGCCCGTCGCCGCGACCATGAACATGTTGGGAAAGCCGGCGATGGCCAGGCCCAGGTAGTTGTATGGCCCCTCGGCCCATTTCTCCCTGAGCGGCAGGCCGCCGCGCCCACGGATGTCGATGTTCAGCATGGCGCCGGTCATGGCGTCGAAGCCGGTCGCCAGGACCAGGGCGTCGACCTCGTAGACCTTGCCGGCGACCCGTACGCCCCCGGGCAGGATGCGTTCGATGGGCTCCCCGCTGACATCGACCAGCTCGACATCGGGCCGATTGTAGGTCGCCCAGTAGTCGGTATCGACGCATAGCCGCTTGCAGCCGAAGACGTTGTCGGGCGACAGCGTCTCGGCGGTCTCCGGGTCCTCGACGATCTCGCGGATCTTGGAACGCACGAACTCGGCCGCCGTCTCGTTGGCGTCGCGGTCCTTCATCAGATCCGCATAGGCGCCCACGAACATGGTGCCGCCGACGGCCCAGCGCCGCTCGAACTCGGCCCGGCGCTCCTCCTCCGAAACCTCCAGGGCGCCCTTGGGATTGAAGTCGTAGAACAGGCCGTTGGGCTGCCTCTTGGCCTCCTCGCGCAGCGCGCGGTAGCGCGCCTTCGTCTTGGCGTACTCCACCGGATCGAGGGGATGATTGTGGGCCGGGATCGTGTAGTTCGGCGTGCGCTGGAAAACCGTGAGATGCGCCGCCTCCTTGGCGATCTCGGGGATCGACTGGATCGCCGAGGAGCCGGTGCCGATGACCGCGACCCGCTTGCCCGTGAAGTCCACCTTCTCGTGGGGCCACAGGCCGGTGTGGTAGGTCTCTCCCGCGAAATCGTGCAACCCCTCGATCTTCGGCCAGTTCGGGGTCGAGAGGCAGCCCGTCCCCATGACGCAGAAGGTCGCCTCGATCCGGCCGGCATGCTCGCCCTTGGTCACCACTTGCCAGTGGCCCGTCCTCTTGCCGTTCGCGCCCTCGACGAAGCTCGCGGACACGACCTCGGTGTTGAAGCGCA
>JABIRQ010000477.1 GCA_018699755.1 Rhodospirillaceae bacterium
AATGGCACGACTATCAGTGGATGCGCCAGCATCTGCCCGACGATGGCAGTGTCGGCCTGACCAACGTGACAGCCCGCTTCGGCACCCTCATCCTGGCCGGCCCCAAGGCCCGGGATGTCTTGGGCCGCATCACCTCGGCCGATCTGTCCAGCGATGCCTTCCCTTGGCTTTCGGCGCAACCGATCGAGGTCGGGTTTTCATCGATGCTGGCTCTCCGCATCAATTATGTCGGCGAACTGGGGTGGGAACTCCACATCCCGGTCGAGAACATGGTCGCGGTCTACGAGGCCCTGATGGAGGCCGGAGCGGAATCAGGCATCACGGATTTCGGCATGTACGCCATGGAGTCCCTGCGCCTGGAGAAGTGCTACCGATCGTGGAAGGTCGACCTGACCCAGGAATACACGCCCCTCGAAGCCAGCCTCGATCGGTTCATCCGTCTCAACAAGACAGGGTTTATCGGCCGCGAGGCGTTGTTGGCCCAGCAACGGGAAGGTTTAACCCAGCGCCTGGTGCCGCTGATCGTCGACGCGGACGACGCCGACGCGCCGGCCTGCGCCGGTGTCTTCCAAAACGGCGAACGGGTCGGCCTGGTGACATCGGGCGGCTATGGTCACGCCCTCGGACACAGCATCGCCCTGGCGTACGTGCGTCCCGACCTGACCGAGCCCGGGACGGCATTGGAAGTCGAGATCCTCGGCGACCGGCGCCCCGCCGTCGTCGCCACCGAACCCCTTTACGACCCCGACAACGCCCGCCTCAAGGCTTGAGCCCAGGAGATCGCCATGGTCCAGAAAGTCGTCATCACGTGCGCCATTACCGGCTCCAGCCACACGCCGACGATGTCGCCGTATCTGCCGTGCACGCCCGATGAGATCGCCGCCGAAAGCATCGCCGCGGCCGAGGCCGGCGCCGCCATCGTCCATGTCCATGCCCGCAACCCGGCCGATGGAAACCCGACCGGCGATCCGGCGGTGTTCATGGAATTCCTACCGCGCATCAAACAAGGCTGCGATGCGGTGGTCAGCATTTCGTCCGGCGGCGGCACCGGCATGACCGTCGAGGATCGCCTCGGCATCGCATTTCAGGCCGAACCGGAACTGACCACCCTCAATCTCGGGACGATGAACTACGGCGGCTACCCGATGATCGAGAAATTCAAAGGCCAGTGGCAGCATGCGTGGGAGGAGCCGTATCTGGAAAGCACGCGGTCCGAGCCCTTTGTCAGCACCTTCGCCGACATCGAATACATGTTGGAGAAGATCGGCGATCTGGGCACCCGGTTCGAGTGCGAAGCCTACGATATCGGGCACCTCTATACCCTGGCCCATTTCCTCGACCGCGGTCTGGTCAAGCCGCCGGTCTTTTTGCAGACCATTTTCGGTGCCATGGGCGGCATCGGCCCCGACATCGACAACCTGATCTTCATGAAGCGCACCGCCGACCGCCTGCTTGGCGACGACTTCGTGTGGTCGGTGCTGGGGGCCGGCCGGTTCCAATTCGGCCTTGTCACCACCGGCGCCATCATGGGCAGCCACGTGCGCGTCGGCCTTGAGGACAATCTTTATATCGGCCCCGGCGAACTGGCCAAGTCGAACGCCGATCAGGTGGCGAAGATCAAACGCATCCTGGGCGAATTGTCCCTCGAGGCCGCGACACCCGACGAGACCCGCACCATGCTCGGTCTCAAGGGCGGCGACCGGGTCAAGTTCTGAGATGGCAAACGATGTGAACCGGCCGCCGGCCGACGCCGTCGGCCGCGTCGCCTGTGTCGGCTGTGGCGTCATCGGCGGCGGCTGGGCGGCCCTGTTCCTGGCGCGTGGTCATGATGTCGCCGCCTTTGCCCCATCGCCGGCCGAGGAGGCGCCTTTGCGCCAACTCATTGAGACCGCTTGGCCGTCTCTGGAGCGGCTTGGCCTGGCGGGCGGCGCCTCCCCCGATCGCCTGACCTTCACCACGGACCTGGGCACCGCCGTCGGCGACGCCGAATTCGTGCAGGAAAGCGTGCCCGAGGACCTCGGGCTCAAGCAACGCCTGTTCGCCGACTTCGACGACCTGGTCCCAACGGACGTCGTCATCGCCTCCTCGACCTCCGGCTTCGCCATGACCGATATCCAGGCCGACTGCCGGACGGCGCACCGTACGGTCGTCGGCCATCCGTTCAACCCGCCTTACATCGTGCCCCTGGTCGAGGTCGTCGGCGGCACGCGAACGGACGCGGCGGCGATCGATTGGCTGGCCGATTTCTACACCCACATCGGCAAGTCGGTATTGCGTCTCGACCAGGAAGTGCCCGGGTTCGTCGCCAACCGTTTGCAGGAGGCTCTGTGGCGGGAAG
>JABIRQ010000332.1 GCA_018699755.1 Rhodospirillaceae bacterium
AGTGGGGTGGGGGTGAGAAAAGTTCGACCCGTGCCGCGCCCTAATCATCCGTGGCCTCGTCGCCCGTGATGCGGCCCTTGGTGAACAGGAAGACGGCGGGGATAGCGCAGGCGGCCATGATCGCGATCATCTTGAAATTGTTCAGATAGCCGATCATTGCCGCCTGGCGGGCGACCTCCGCCTCGACCGTGGCCAGGCCGCTCATCGTGCCGATATCCCAGGAGTCGGGCAGGCTTTGGCCGTGGGCGGCGTAGGGATTGACGAACTCGGTCAGGCTCGACCGGCTCACCTGGCTGGTCCGGGTCAGCACGTTGATCGCGATCGCGATGCCCGCGCTGATCGCCTGGAACAGGATCAGGTTGAACAGGGTCAGCCCTTCGGTGCGGTAGCGCCGGGGAAGGGTCGAAAAGGTCTTGGTTGACAGCGGCACGAAACTGAAGCCCGTCGAAAAGCCCTGCATGGTCGTGGTCCACATCACGTCCCAGGCGCCGACCGACATGGTCCATTGCGACATGAACCAGGACGAGATCGCCAGGGAGCTCATTCCGAAGGCGATCATATAGCGCGGGTCGACGACCTTGATGACCTGGGCAGCCAGGAACATGCCGCACATCACCCCCAGTCCGCGCGGCGACATGATGATGCCGATTGTCATAACCGGCATGCCGCGCAGCTCCTGCAGCAGCAGGGCGGTCAGGACCAGCGGGCCGTGCAGGGTGAAGCCCCAGACCACGGTGATCGCCAGGCCGGTCGCCGCGTTGCGGTCGCGGAATATGCCCGGTTCGATGAACGGGTTGCGCGCCGTCAGGGTGTGGACCACCAGGATATAGGAGAAGAAGGCGGCGGCCGCGACCTCGGCGATGATCTCGGTCGAGGCGAACCAGTCCAACCGTTCTCCCCGGTTGAGGGCGAGCTGCGCCGCGATCACGGCCCCGATCAGGGCGGTGAAGCCGATCAGGTCGAAGCCGCGCTCGGGCCGCGCCGCGGTCTTGGGCACGAACATCCAGCACAGGACGGCGGCCACCCCGGCGGCCGGCAGGCAGCCGTAGAAGATCCACTGCCATTCCCAATGTTCGGTGATGAAGCCGCCATAGGTTGGACCCAGGGCCGGGCCCATCATCACGCCGATGCCCCAGATGGCGTTGGCGAATCCGTGCTGGCGGCGCGGGAAGGAATCGAGCACCAGGGCCTGGCTCAGGGGCATCAGGGGCCCGCCCCAGAAGCCCTGGCCGAAGCGCCAGATGACCTCCGATGTCAGGGTGTCGGATGCGCCGCACAGGAAGGTCGAGATCAGGAAGCCGATATTGGCCAGCATGAAGACCTGCTTGCGCCCGAACCGGTCTGCTGCCCAACCCGACCAGGCGAAGCCCACGATCATGCCCACGAAGAACGATGTGACGACCCAGCTCACCTGATCCTGAGTCGCGCTGAACGCGCCCTGCATATAGGGCAGAACGACCGAGACGTTGGTCAGGTTCAATTCGAAGACCGTGGCCGCCAGGACGGAGGCGCCCAGCACCATGAAACGCCGGAATCCGGATGGCTTGGGCGACGCTGCGGCGAGGGCGGTCATGAGTTTCGCCTAACCTTTGGCGGCACGGCGCGCAAGGGCAACCCTATCCTTCGACAGGCTCAGGACGAGGAAGGCCGGTGACATGGAGCCTGGCCGCGAACCGCCCTGACAAATCCCGCCCTAACAAATCCCCCCGTTCACGTGGATCACCTGGTTGGTGATGTAGCTCGCGTCCGGGCCTGCCAGGAAGGTGACCATTGCGGCGACCTCGTCGGTCGTGCCCAGCCGGCCGAACGGGACATGGGTCAGCAGCGGCTCGTATTCCTTGGGGTCATAGAACTGGATGGTGTCCGAATCCTTCTCGATGATACCGGGGGCGACGCAATTGACGCAGACCCCGTGGGGCGAGAGATGCATCGCCAGGGTCTTGGTCAATGCCTCAAGTCCGGCCTTTGCGGCAGCCGAAGCAGGGTAGATCGGATAGGTGTGGCGGTGGACATGGACATTCAGGGTGCTGATCGTCACGACCCTTCCGTCCTTGGCCTTTTTCAGATGCGGCATCGCCGCCTCGGCCATTTCCCAGAAGCCGAGGGTGACGACCTTGTGGACGTTCTCCAGCGCTTCGCGGTCCAGCTCCTCCCAGATGCGAAGCTCCGGGAAGCCCGCATTGGCGACCAGGACGTCGAGCCCGCCGAAGGCCTCGGCCGTGCGGTCGACGATCTCTCTCGCAAAAGCTTCGTCGGCCAAGTCGCCCAGCACGATCTGCGCCTCGGCGCCCGCGGCTTCGACCTCGCGCTTCGTGCGCTCGCACCCTTCGCGGTTGGTCAGCGCGTGGATCGTCATGCCCACCCCCGGCGCGGCGAGGCGGCGCGCGATGGCCAAGCCGATCCCGCTGCCCGATCCCGTAACGAGAATGGAACGCAGCTTGGTGTTGTCCGCCATGTCTCGAGTCCCCCTGTCAGAACGGCGGCGAGCTTAGCCCCCGCCGGAGACCTGAGAAAGCGGCTATCGCGCAGTCTGCCCTAGCAGATTCCGCCGTTCACATGGATCACCTGGTTGGTGACATAGCTCGCGTCCGGGCCGGCCAGGAAGGCGATCATCGCGGCGGCCTCGTCCACGGTGCCGAGGCGACCCAGCGGCACCTGGGCGATCACGTCTTCGAAGGCGTCGGGCGCGTCCGCATCGTTTCTGATGAGGCCGGGGGCGACGCAATTGACGCAGACCCTGTGGGGCGAGAGATGCATGGCCAGGGTCCTGGTCAGCGCCTCGAGTCCGGCCTTGGCGGCGGCCGAGGCCGGATAGCTCAGAAAGCCCGGGCGGTGGACATGGACGTTCAAGGTGCCGATCGTCACGACCCTGCCGTCCTTGGCCTTTTTCAGATGCGGTATCGCCGCCTCGGCCATCTCCCAGAAGCCCAGGGCGACGACCTTGTTGACATGCTCCATGGTCTCGCGGTCCAGCTCTTCCCAGGTCCGTTCCACGGGAAAACCGGCATTGGCGATGAGCACATCCAGCCCGCCGAAACCTTCGGCCGCGCGGTCGACGAGTTCGCGGGCGAAAGCGCCGTCCGCGAGATCGCCCAGCACGATCCGGGCCTCGGCCCCCTTGGCCTCGACCTCGCGCTTCGTGCGCTCGCAGCCCTCGCGGTTGCTCAGGGCGTGGATCGTCAGGCCGACCCCCGGCGCGGCCAGCCGTCGTGCGGTGGCCCGGCCGATCCCGCTGCCCGATCCCGTGATCAGGATGGAGCGCAACCCCGTGTCCTCCGCCATCTGCTGACTCCGCATGCCTGAGCGGCGACGACCTTAGCTGCCGCCGGGGAGGTGCGGAAGCGGCGGTGGAGGCGGCCTAGCGGGACTGCGCGTCTCCCAGCACCGCGACCAGTTCGAGCAGGTCGTTGGTGGTGACGATGCCGCGCGCATTGAGATCCGGGGTCACGTCGCGCGGCAGTTCGGAATTCGCGGCCTTGCCCGCGTCCTCGTTCAGCACGCCGCCCATCACGAGGGTGATTCCGGCTGCGCCGTGGCGGCTGCGTGCGGCGGCAAGGCGTTCGCCGAAATTGAGGGCCCAGCCGTTATGGGTGGTCGCGACCACGGCCGCGCATCCGGCCTCGACCGCCCGGTCGAGCAGAACCTCCGGGTCCACCGCCAGGCCGCCGTCCACGATCCGCGCGCCGCGTTCCTCCAGCACGCCTTCGATGACCAGCTTGGCGAAGTGATGAACGTCGGTCGAAGCGACGGCGACGGCGATACCGTCGAGTCGGATGCCGGTCGAGGCGGCGACCCGCGCGATCTC
>JABIRQ010000453.1 GCA_018699755.1 Rhodospirillaceae bacterium
ACAAATACAGCCGCGGCCATGCGGTGATCCTGGGCGGCGCGGTCAACAATGACGGCGCCGTCAAAGTCGGTTTCACCGCGCCCTCGCCCGATGGCCAGCAGCGGGTCATCGCTTCGGCCCTGAAGAATGCCGGGATCGAGGCCGCGACGGTCGGCTATGTCGAGGCCCATGGCACGGCGACACCGATCGGCGACCCGATCGAATTCGAGGCCCTGGCGGCGGCATTCGGTTTGCCGGCGGCCGAGACCTGTGCCCTGGGAACCGTCAAATCGAACCTGGGCCATCTCGAGACCGCGGCCGGAGTCGCCGGGCTGATCAAGGCGGCATGCGCGGTCCGTGAGGGTCTGATCCCGCCGAACCTGCATTTCGAGACGCGCAATCCCGAGATCGATTTCGCGCATTCGCCCTTCTTCGTGCCGGTGGCGACGACGCCTTGGCCGGTCATGGATACGCCGCGCCGCGCTGGGGTCAGTTCCTTCGGCGTGGGCGGGACCAACGCCCATCTCCTCCTCGAGGAGCCGCCGCGCCGCCGTCGTCGGCGGCGACCTGCCCAAGCCCGGCACATCCTTCTGTCGGCGCCGAGCGAAGCGGCCCTGCGTGCGACGGCCGGTAGCATGGCGCAATGGCTGCATGCGCACCTGGATGTCAGCCTGGCGGATGTCGCCGCGACCCTGCGCACCGGTCGACGCCGCTTTTCGCATGAACTGGGCCTCATGGCCGAGGATGCGGAAGGCTTGGCCGATGCGTTGGAGAAGGTCGGGCAGGGCGCGACCATCCCCCATGACCCGATCCCGGATGACAAGGCATCGGATGCGGCCGAACCCGCCGGCCGGCGCCTCCATTTGCCCGTCACCGTGCGGGGCCGTGCGCGCTATTGGATCGACCCCGAGCGCGCCGGCTACCGTCGCTCGCCCGCCGTCGAGACGGCGATGGCGGGTTCGAAATCGCCGGACCCGCTCGGCCTTGAAACACTCTCGGACGACGAGGGTGGCGCCCGGTTCGGCTATGCCCTGACCGGCGCGAATCCCTGGTGCGCGGATCATCGCCGTGACGGAATTCCGGTGCTCGCCGGTGCGGCTGTCGCCGTCCTCATGCACGCCGCGGCCGGGTCGACGCTGCCCGTGTTGGAGGATTTGCGTTGGCGGAAGATGATCGAACCCGGTCCGGATGGCGCCCGCCTCGAAATCACGGTCTCCGGCCCGGATCGGACGGAGATACGGCTGACCGAGGTCGATGGGGCGATCGCGGCGGAAGCGCGAGTCGGGTCGCCCGTGCGCCAACCCGCGCCCCTCGATCCGGATGCGATCGCCACCCGCTGCGGCGACGGACTGTCTTCCGAGGCGCTTTACCGCGCCTTCGCGCGCCACGGCTTCGCCTATGGTCCGGTCTTCCGCCGCTGCGCCTCCATCGCGGTCGGCGATGGCGAATGCCTGGCCCGGCTGGTGCCGGCGGAGACCTCTCCCGGCCAGGATGCGGGCGCCTTCGATGCGGCGCTCCAGGCCGCCTTTCCCCTCCTGCCCACCGATGGCGCGACCTGGGTGCCGGTGGGCCTCGACCGCTTGGCCGTCCATGACGGGGCCGTGCCGGCGACCTGGGTTCATGTCCGGCGGCATGCGTCCGACGGCGCGACCTGCCGGTTCGACATGACTCTATGCGACGAAGCGGGGCGGGTGCTGGCGACCGTCGAAGGCGCGCGCCTGCGTCGCGTCGCCGATCCGCTTCTGATGCGGGCGGGTTGGCAGGCGGCGGAACTGCCTTCCGAACGCGCCGCGCGGACAGGAACGCTGTTTCTGCTCGGCACCGACACGGATGCGGCCACGGTGCTGGCGCGCCATCTGCCGGAGGGCCTGGGGGCCGTTCGGGTCGAATCCGGCATTGCCTTCGAGCGGCTCGGCGACGCGGCATTCGCGATCGATCTGATCGAGGCCGAGGATTGGCGGCAGCTTCTCGACGCGACGGCGGGTGGGACCGAACCCGTCCTCGTTCTCGACCTTCTGGACGAAGCCGCGTCCGGCGGCACCGATCGTGGCCTCGCGGCGGCGAGCCTGTCCAAGGTGCTGCAGTCCTCCGAATCGCCGCGCGGGTTGCGCTGGCTGACGGCCCATCGCGGCGAGCCGGGCGCGGCGGCGATGGCGTCCCTGGGACGGGTTCTGGCGCGGGAGGAGCCCGCGCATAGTATCTCCGCGCTCCATTTGGAGGCGGCGACCGGCGAGGGTCTGCCCGGGGAGAATCTGGAGGCCATCGCGGCGGAACTTCTGGTGGGCGATGCACCCTCGGTCCGGTTGGGCGCGGATGGCCGGGAAGTTCGGGTCTGGACGCCGGTGGCCCAGGAAGGGCCGCGCGCCGCCCTGGCGGATGGTCTCTATATCCTCGCCGGCGGCGCCGGCGCCCTCGGCCTTGTGCTGGCGGAATATATTCTGGACCGGACGCCCGAAGCGCGTGTCGCCCTGTTGGCGCGCGACATGTCCTCCGCCGGGCGGGCCGAGCGGATCGCGGCTTTGGGTCCGCGCGCGGTCGCGGCGGAAGTCGATCTCACCGATGGGACTGCGGTTGAAGAGGCTGTCGCGAATTTGCGCGCGCGTTACGGTCCGGTGCGCGGCGTCGTCCATCTGGCGGGAACGATGCGCGACGGACTGGTCGCCCGCTTCGACAAGGCGGATTTCGCGGCGGTGGCGAGCCCGAAGGCCCTGGGCGCGCGCCAGCTCGATGCGGCGACCCGGGACGATCCGCTGGACTGGTTCGTCCTCTATTCCTCCCTGGTCGGCGAGGTCGGCAATCCGGGCCAGGCTGCTTATGGCTATGCCAACGGATGGCTCGACGCCTTCGCCGAGGAGCGGGCCGGGCCGGGCCGCTCCGTTTCAATTCTCTGGCCCTATTGGGCCGATGGCGGCATGGCGGCCGATCCCGAGGCGGTCGCCCGGGCGCGGAGCGCGCACGGCGTCCTGCCCTTGTCCCAGGCCGCCGGATTGCGCGCCTTCGAGGCCGCGCTTACGGCCGATGCGACGCGCCTGCTGGTGGCGCATGGCGATCCGGTCCGCCTGGCCGACGTGCTGGAAGATCGGGACGGCGCGCGGATTGTGCGCCCGAGAACGGCCCCGAAAGCGATGCCCGACGGGGTCGAGGCGGCGCTGATTGCGCATCTGCGCCAGGTCGTCGCGGAAGTTTGCGGCCGGCCCTTGGGCGAAGTCGAGGCGGATACGGGTTTCGAGGCCCTCGGGATCGATTCCCTGGCGGTACTCGGCCTGACCGATCGGCTGGAACGCGATTTCGGCACGCTGTCCAAGACCCTGTTCTACCAGTTCGCAACCGTTCGGGACCTGGCGGCGCATCTGATCCAGCGGCACGGCGAGCCCGTCGCGGCCTGGGCCGGGACTGCGCTCGCATCCGCCGAGCCCGTTGCGGCTTCGCCCGCCTCAACCGCCGCCAGGGCCGTGACGGACACGGAGCCTCGACCGGAGGTCGACGCCATCGCGATTATCGGCCTGGCGGGCCGCTATCCGGGGTCGGAGGATCTCGACGGCTTCTGGACCGGTCTCGCTGAAGGCCGCGATCTGATCCGCGAATTGCCAGCCGACCGTTGGGGCGGCGCGGTGCCCTCGGCCGTGAAGCCCGGAGAGAAGGGCGGCAGCTATGCCCGCTGGGGCAGCTTCCTCGACGGCATCGACCTGTTCGATCCGCTGTTCTTCCGCATGTCGCCGCGCGAGGCGGCTCTGCTCGACCCACAGGAGCGGCTGTTCCTGCAGACCGCCTGGCATCTGTTCGAGGATGCGGCTATCGATCCGGCCACTCTGCGCGGTGCGCCCTGCGGGGTCTTCGTCGGGGTGATGTGGGGCGAGTACCAGCTTTACGGCCCGGCCATGCCGCCGGGGGGCGAGCGGCCCAGTGCGTCCTATGCCTCGATTGCCAACCGGGTCAGCTTCGGCTTCGATTTCGCTGGGCCGAGCCTGGCGGTGGACACGATGTGCTCTTCCTCTCTCACCGCCATCCATCTGGCCTGCGAGGCGATCCGCTCCGGCGATTGCACGATGGCGGTCGCGGGCGGCGTGAATCTGGCGCCCCATCCGAACAAATGGGTGCTGCTGTCCCAAGGCCGCTTCGCCGCGACCGACGGGCGGTGCCGGGCCTTCGGCGCGGGCGGGGACGGCTATGTGCCCGGCGAGGGCGTCGGGGCCGTGCTGCTCAAGCCCTTGGCGGACGCCCAGCGCGACGGCGACCGGATCTGGGGGCTGATCCGGGGTTCGGCCGTCAATCATGGCGGGCGCAGCAACGCCTATACCGTGCCCAACCCGCGCGCCCAGGCCACGGTGATTGCCAAGGCGATGGCGCGCGCCCGGGTGCCGGCGGAGAGCATCTCCTATATCGAGGCGCATGGCACCGGCACGGCGCTGGGCGACCCGATCGAGGTGGCTGGGCTCGCAACGGCGTTCGGCGACGACCTGCCCGCCGGGTCAATCGCCCTCGGGTCGGTCAAATCGAATATCGGCCATCTCGAATCGGCCGCCGGGATCGCGGCCCTGACCAAGGTGCTGCTGCAGATGCGCGCGGGCGAGATCGCGCCCAGCCTGCACGCCGAACCGCCCAATCCCGATATCGATTTCGCGGCGACGCCGTTCCATGTCGCGACCCGCCGCCGCCCCTGGCCTGCCCGGAACGGAGCGCCGCTGCGCGCCGGTATCAGCGGTTTCGGCGCCGGCGGGGCGAACGCCCATCTGGTGATCGAATCGCCGCCGCCGATCCCGGTTGGAGAGGATGCGTCGGGGCCGCAGATCGTGCTGCTCTCCGCCCGCACCGCGCCGGCCTTCGATCGGTTGATCGACACCTATATCGGGTGGCTGGCCGCGAAACCGGAGCACGTCCGGTTGGCCGATATCGCCTTCACCAGCCAGATCGGCCGGCAGGCCCAGGACGAAAGGCTGGCGATCGTTGCGGAGTCTCTCGACGATCTGGCAAAGCTGCTCCGCACCGCCAAAGCGGGCGGAGCGGACCCTCGGCTGATGCGCGGCGGCCCGGGCGGGGGCGGGGGCTTGCGCGCGCTGCTCGACGGCGCGGACGGGGCGGCCTTCGTCGAGAGCCTGATCGCCAAGCGCAACTTCGCCAAGATAGCGCAACTCTGGACGACGGGATACGCGTTGGATTGGTCCGCGCTGGCTTCCGGAGCCGCGCGGCGCATCGGCTTGCCGCTCTATTCCTTCGACCGGCTGCGCTGCTGGATCGACATGCCTGCTGCTGATCATGCGGGCGATGCGGCGCCTCGCGAACCTGCTCGGTCTTCATCGCGCTCTGCGCTTCTTGTTCCCGATTGGGTTCCGTCGAGCGGATCGGTCTCATCTATATCCGGCGGCATGGTTCTGATCGGGGAGGGTATTTGGGCTGGGCTTGGCGCGTCGCTTGGCGCGGAGATCGTTTTGCCGTCGGAGGCGGGTTCGTTGCTGTCCCGGCTGGAGGATGTGTCCACGATCGTGGATGCGGGTCTGGACGAGGCGTTGGAGGCGCGTTCATCGCTGTGGCGCGGGCTTGCGAGTCTCCGGGACGGGCGGCGGCTGCTGGTTCTGCGGCCGGCCGGCTCGAGCGCGGGGGCTCTGGCGGGGGGCTACGGCGCGGTCTTGTCGGGGGAGTATGGCGGGCTGCTGTCCCGCGAGGTGCAGCTCGAGGCTATGGACGGGGCGGCGGCGGCGGCGGCGGTGCGTTCGGAACTGGGCATCGAGGCTGGCCCGACGCGGAGCCTGTGGCGGGACGGCGCGCGCTACGTGCCGGGCTTCGCGGAAGCGGTTGCATCCGAGGGCGGCGGCATCGACCTGTCGACCCTGGGCGACGGCCCGGTCCTGATCACGGGCGGTCTGGGTGGCCTGGGCCTGGCACTGGCCCGGCATCTCGCAAGCCGGGGCGTCACGAAGATCGCATTGGCGGGCCTGCGGCCCCTGACCGAGGGCGACGGGCGGGCGGCGGCGGTGGCTGCGCTACGGCAATCGGGCGCCGAGGTTGCGGTCCATACGGGCAGCCTGGAAGACCCCGCCTTCAGTGCCTTCGTGGCGGATCTGCGCAGCCGTTGGGGGCCGATGCGCCTGGCGGTGCATGCGGCGGGGCGCGTGGGGGATGGCCCAAGGGCCTTCGTCTCGCGGGATGCCGAAGGCATGCGCGCGGTGGCGGGGCCCAAGGTTGAGGGTCTGGCGGCCTTGGAGAAGGCGCTGGGCGAGGACCCGGTCGCGGCGCTGGTGCTCTATTCGTCGATCTCGGCCTCTGTGCCGTCCCTGGCCGGGGGGCTGGTCGATTACGCGGCGGCGAACGCGGCGCTGGAGGCCCGCGCGGTGGAGGCCTGGTCGCGGGGCGATCGGCATGTCCGGGCGATTGCCTGGGGCAGCTGGACGGAATCGGGGCTTGGCGCGGCGGATGGGGAGCGCCTGGCCACGCTGGGCCTTGCGGGGTTGAGCGACGCGGAGGGCGTGGCCCTGTTCGAACGGGCGCTGGAGGTCGACGCGCCGGTGGTGATCGCCACGGGCCTGCTGGAGAACGCGCCCCTGGAGTCCTGGCCGCTGGCGCGCATGGCTGCGCCAAGCCTGGCCGCGCCGACCGCTGTCCCGCCGCCCGCAGTTCCGCCGGCTGCAGGGCTGCTGTCCTGGCTGTCGGACGTGTTCGCGCGGGAACTGCGCCTGCCGGCGGAGGAGTTGGACCCGGATCGTCGGTTCGAGGATTACGGGGTGGACTCGATCCTGCTGGCGGATCTGGTGGTGGCGCTGGAAGGGGGGTTGGGGACCAAGCTGGAGCCGGGCCTGCTGCTGGAACACCGGACCCTGGCGACCCTGGCGGCGCATCTGGACGCGGAACACGGCCCTGCGGAACACGGCCCTGCGGGCGGCGGGCCTGCGCCCTTCATGCCCCCCGCAACGCCCATTCAGGCAGCGCCCGTGCCGCTCCAAGAGCCTGCGGCCCGCCAGCCGGCTGCAGGCCAGGACCGGCGGATCGCGGTGATCGGCCTGGCCTGCGACGTGCCGGGGGCGGGGGATGCGGAAGCGTTCTGGTCCAACCTCGCCGGAGGCGTGGACAGCATCCGGGAGGTGCCGGCGGAGCGCTGGCCGGTGGACCGGCTCTACGACCCCGAGGGCGGCCCGGGACGGAGCGTCAGCAAATGGGGCGGCTTCATCGAGGGGGTCGCGTTGTTCGACCCCGGCTACTTCGGCATTCCGGAGGAGGATGCGGCGAGTCTGGATCCTCTGGTGCGCAAGGCGCTGGAAGTGTCGGTGCAATGCCTGCGCCACGGGGGCTACCGGGACGAAGACCTGAAGGGCACGCGGACGGGTGTGTTCCTGGGCGCGCGGATGGGGGATTACGGGCGGCGCGCGGCGACGCGGCGCAAGCGGGCGCTGACCGGAAGCGCGCAGAACTTCATCGCGGCGCAGGTGGCGCATTGCCTGGATCTGCACGGGGCGAACCTGGTGGTGGACACGGCCTGTTCGTCATCGCTGACGGCGGTGCATCTGGCCTGCCGGAGCCTGCTGGACGGGGAGAGCGACTATGCCTTGGCGGGGGGCGTGGACCTGCTGCTGGACGAGACGCCGTATCTGGGCCTGAGCGCGGGCCAGGCGTTGAGCCCGCGGGGCCGGTGCCGGACCTTCGACGCGGGCGCTGACGGCTTCGTGCCTGGGGAGGGGGCCGGTGTCGTGCTGCTGCGGCGGTTGGACGAGGCCCTGGCGTCGGGCGACCGGGTTCTGGCGGTGATCGAGGGGGGCGCGGTCAACAACGACGGGCGGACGATGGGGCTGACGACGCCGAACCCGGAGGCGCAGGAGGCTGTGATCCGTGCGGCGCTGGCGCGGGCCGATGCGGAACCGGAGAGCGTCACCTATGTGGAGGCGCATGGCACGGGGACGTTGATTGGGGATCCGATCGAGCTGAAGGCGCTGGGGCGGGCCCTGGGCGATACTGGGGGGGATACGGCGAAAGACACAGGAGAGATCGGCCGCTGCGGGGTCGGCAGCGTGAAGACGAATATCGGTCATCTGCTGAGTGCGGCGGGGATCGCGAGCCTGATCAAGGTGGTGTTGATGGTGGAGCGGGGGATTCTGGCCCCGACCCTGCATTGCGCGACGCCGAACCCGCGCTTCGCGTTCGGGCGCTCGGCGTTGCGGCCGGTGACGGAGGCGGAGCCCTGGATGCCGAGGGGCGGGGTCCGGCGCGCGGGGGTGTCGTCCTTCGGCTTCGGGGGGACGAATGTGCATCTGGTGGTCTCCGACGCCGGCATCGACCGCGCCGCCGCCGCGAGACAGGCCCTCCAACCGCAGGTCTTCGACAGAAAACCCTATTGGATCGA
>JABIRQ010000396.1 GCA_018699755.1 Rhodospirillaceae bacterium
GAAGCCGAAAAGCGCGACCACCGCCGGCTCGGCCGCGAGATGGATTTGTTTCATTTCCAGGAAGAAGCCATCGGATCGGCATTCTGGCACCCCAAGGGCTGGACGCTGTACCGCGTGCTGCAGAGCTATATCCGGACGCGACTGGAAGATTCCGGCTATGTGGAGGTCCGGACGCCGCAGTTGATCGACCGGGGGCTGTGGGAAGCATCGGGCCATTGGGAAAAATTCCGCGAGCACATGTTGACCGCCGACACGGAAGACGGCCGAGTGCACGCGCTTAAGCCGATGAACTGCCCGGGCCATGTCCAGATCTTCAAGCAGGGCATCAAGAGCTACCGCGATCTGCCGCACCGGATGGCCGAGTTCGGCTCGTGCCACCGCAACGAGCCCTCGGGCGCGCTGCACGGGCTGATGCGGGTGCGTGCCTTCGTCCAGGACGACGCCCATATCTTCTGCACCGAGGACCAGATCGAGGACGAGACTAAGGTGTTTTGCGACCTGCTCGCCAGCATCTACAAGGATCTCGGCTTCGAGGATTTCATCATCAAGTTCGCCGACCGCCCGCCGGTGCGCGCCGGCGAAGACGCGACCTGGGACAAGGCCGAGGCCTCCCTGCGCGATGCCCTCGAATCGACGGGCCGGCCCTATGAAATGAATCCGGGCGAGGGCGCTTTCTACGGGCCCAAGCTGGAATATGTCCTGCGCGACGCGATCGGCCGCGAATGGCAATGCGGCACCTTCCAGGTCGATTTCGTGCTGCCCGAGCGCCTCGACGCCAATTATGTCGACGAGGCGGGGGAGAAGCGCCGGCCGGTCATGCTGCACCGGGCGATCCTGGGCTCCTTCGAGCGCTTCCTTGGCATCCTGATCGAGCATTATGCCGGGGCGCTGCCCCTGTGGCTGGCGCCGGTCCAAGGAGTCGTCGCCACGATCACCAACGACGCCGACGATTACGCGGCCGAGGTGACGGCCGCGCTGCGCGAAGCGGGCCTGCGGGTCGAGCTCGACCGGCGCAACGAGAAGATCGGCTACAAGGTGCGCGAACACAGCCACCAGAAGATCCCCGCCATCCTCGCCGTCGGCAAGCGCGAGGTGGAGGAGGGAACGGTCGCGCTGCGCCGGCTCGGCACCCAGGGCCAGGAAACCCTTGCGCTCGGGGAGGCCGTCGATAGACTGCGGGCGGAGGCGGCCGTCCCGGGGGCGTGATTCCGGGCTTGCCGTTTGGCGGCCTGAAAATGGGGGTTCCGTTCCGAAAACCGACGGCGTCGCGAATCCGGTCGGATCGCGCGGCGGTTTGAGTGCGAACGGAAACGATTTGAGTGCGAACGGAAACGAAGTGAACGAAAACGAAGAGGTGCTTACATAGCCAGACCACCTTTTGACCCGAATCCGGTCAAGGACGGACCGCGGGCGAACGAAATGATCAACGTGCCGAATGTGCGCTTGATCGATGCGGAAGGCGAAAACCGGGGCGTCGTCGCGACCGACGAAGCGATTGCGATGGCGGTGGATGCGGGGCTGGACCTCGTTGAAGTGTCGCCGGGCGCGGATCCGCCGGTGTGCAAGATTCTCGATCTCGGAAAGTTCAAGTACGAGGCGCAGAAGAAGCGCAACGAGGCGCGGAAGAAGCAGAAGACGATCGACGTCAAAGAAATCAAGATGCGTCCGAACATCGACGATCACGATTACGGCGTGAAGATGCGCTCGATGGTCCGCTTCCTGGACGAGGGCGACAAGGTCAAGGTCACCCTGCGCTTCCGCGGCCGCGAGATGGCGCATCAGGATCTTGGCCAGAAGGTGCTCGAACGGGTGCGCGACGATCTGGCCGAACGGGTCAAGGTCGAGCAGTTTCCCCGGCTCGAAGGCCGCCAGATGGTTATGGTGGTGGCGCCGAAATAGGCGGGTCCGGCCGCTGGCCTGCCGGCCGCTGATCTGAAGGTGGCCTGAAAGCGACCCGCTTGCGCCCTGCTCCGCGTCCCGATCTTGGCGGGGCGCTTGCCTTGCGCGGGGCCTCCGGCTATAACCCCGCGTCTTGAAATCGGGCGGCACGGCTTTGTTAAGGGCATGCCCCGCCGCCCAGAACGCGATTGCCGGTTGACCGGCCTGGTCTCGGATCGGTTTTCCGACCAGACATCGAAAAGGAACGCGAAATGCCCAAGATGAAGACCAAGTCCAGCGCGAAGAAGCGGTTCAGCTTCACCGCCTCGGGCAAGGTGCGGATGAACCCGGCGAACAAGAACCACATGTTGCGCCGGCGGCCCAAGGACATGAAGCGTCAGACCCGCGGCACCACCACCTTGAAAGAGGTGGATGCGCGGATCGTGCGCTCCTACATGCCTTACCGCTAGGCGGCGTCGCGACGGGCACTCTC
>JABIRQ010000163.1 GCA_018699755.1 Rhodospirillaceae bacterium
GGCGCTGGTCGATTTCGCCGCGCCCTTGGGTTCGGCGAAATACGTTCGTATGGAAACATTCATGGACCCGGCGGTGGCGCCGGGGCAGAAGGCGAGCTGGTATCCCTGGCCCTATGTCGAGGGCCTGACCATCGAAGAAGCGCGCAACGATCTCGCGTTCATCGCAACCGGCCTCTATGGCAAACCGGTTCCCAAGCAGAACGGTGCGCCGTTGCGTCTGGCGGTACCATGGAAATACGGCTTCAAGTCGATCAAGTCGATTGTCCGGTTCAGCTTCACCGACGAACGGCCCAAGACCTTCTGGGAAGACATCCAAGCCCGCGAATACGGCTTCTGGGCAAACGTCAATCCGGCGGTTTCCCATCCGCGCTGGCCCCAGGACGAGGAGCGACTGCTTGGCGGGTCGGAGAGAGTTCCGACCCGGATATACAACGGTTATGGAGAATTTGTCGCCGATCTCTATAGCGGGTTGCAGGACGAGAAACTTTTCATGTGACGACCCGCGCGCCGGTTGTCGCCTCGCGGTGCGAAAACAGTATTCGGGAAACGCAAAAAAAAGCCGGGCCATAAATGGCCCGGCAAGTACAACAGGGAGGCTTCACGTCTGGGAGACGCGGGGTCCGAAGACCCAGGGTCCGGACACTGCATCCGAACCATTGCTCGCAAGCGCTTCGCTGCGAACAAAGGAGGCTCTGACAATGTTGCGATGCAACATCCGAGTCCCCCAATATCTAATGCGGGGCGATGTCGACTGCCAGCCATGATTGCGAAACTGAGCCATGCGCTAGGCGCATGGCTTAACGATCTTGCTATCAGAATCGCGAATGCGCGATCTGATGAATCAGGAAATCCCGGAAGACGGCGATGCGCTTGGAATGGCGCAGTTCCTCGGGATAGACGAAGAAGGCGTCGATCGTCGGTCCTTCCAACTCGGGCAGGACACGCACGAGGTTGGCATCGTCGGCGATCATATAGTCGGGCAGGGCCCCCAGACCCAGGCCGCTGCGGACGGCACGGTAGATGCCGTGGGTGTTGTTCAGCCGCAGAATAGGCTGGCGTTGCCGTCCCGATGTCGTCCCCGCGTTGAGCAACCAGTTGATATCCTGAACCGGTGCGGTGGGGCTGTCGCCGTAGACGATCAAGAGGTGCTTATCGAGATCGGCGGGCGTTTCGGGGGTGCCGTGGCTCGCCAGGTAGTCGGGCGAGGCATAGACATGCCAGCGCACGGTGACGAGGTTGCGTTGGATCAGGTCGGGCTGGCGCGGCGGGCGCAGGCGGATCGCGACATCCGCTTCGCGCATGGTCAGGTCGAGCTCGCGCTCGTCATCGACCAGGATCGTCACCTCTATATCCGGGTAGATCTCGATGAAGCGGCGGATACGCGGCGCCAGCCATGTCGTGCCGAAGGCAACGGTCGTGGTGATGGCAAGCGGGCCCGTCGGCTTGTCCTTGGCCTCGGCGATCATCGCCTCGGTCATGGCCAGTTTTCCGAAGACCTCGCGCACGGTCTTGAACAGAAGTTCGCCTTGTTCGGTCAGAATCAGCCCGCGCGCATGGCGATGAAACAGGGTCGCGCTGAGGCTTTCCTCAAGCGCGCCGATCTGCCGGCTGACGGCGGATTGGCTGAGATTCAGCGATTCCCCCGCATGGGTAAAACTGCCGGCCTCGGCCACCGCATGGAAGACGCGCAATTTGTCCCAGTCCATCCGATGCTTCGCTTCACGCGGGGGCTTCGGCATCAGGATGTCGGTCGGTGTGCCCCGCGCCATGGCCTATTGGGCCGCTATCGCAGCGGTCTCTTCGTGCTCGGCCAAAAACTTCTCCGCCTCAAGCGCGCCCATGCAGCCCAAGCCGGCGGCCGTGACCGCCTGACGGAAGATCTTGTCCTTCACGTCGCCTGCGGCGAAGACGCCAGGGATGCTGGTGGCGGTGCTGTCGGGTGCGGTCAGGACATAGCCTTCTTCGTCCATGTCCAGTTTGCCTCGGAAGACCTCGGTGGCCGGGTCGTGCCCGATCGCGATGAAGACACCCTCGACCGGGATTTCCCGCATCTCGCCCGTCTTCAGATTGCGCAGAACGGCGCCCGTGACGCCCTTGGGGTCGTCGTCTCCCCGAATGTCCTCGAGGACGCTGTCCCAAGCCATTTCGATCTTGGGATGAGCGATCATTCGATCGGACAAGGTCTTCTCCGCGCGCAACGTGTCCCGCCGATGGACGACGGTTACCTTGGAGGCCAGATTGGCGAGATAGATCGCCTCGGTCACCGCCGTGTTGCCGCCGCCGACGACCAGGACCTCGCGGCCCCGGAAGAAGAAGCCGTCGCAGGTCGCGCAGGCCGATACGCCGAAGCCCATGAACGTTTCCTCGCTCGGCAGGCCCAGCCAGCGGGCCTTCGCCCCGGTGCAGACGATCACGGTGTCGCCGATATAGACGTCGCCGGAATCGCCGGTGCAGCGGAAGGGGCGGGAGCTGAAATCAACCTCGGTAATGATGTCGCTCATCATGCGGGTCCCGACATTCTCCGCCTGAGCATGCATCTGCTCCATCAACCAGGGACCCTGGATCGCGTCGGCGAAGCCGGGATAGTTCTCGACCTCCGTCGTGATCGTGAGTTGCCCGCCGGGCTCCAGCCCCGCGACCATGATCGGATCGAGGCTGGCGCGCGCGGCATAGACGGCAGCGGTGCAGCCGGCCGGACCGGAGCCGATGATCAGGACCTTGGTGTGATGAGTTTGTGCCATGGCGCGCGGGACCGATCCTCGAACAAAAGATGCCGGGCGATTATAGGACGCATCGCCCGTCGGCCAAGCGCGGCGCCCCTAGAATCCGAACATATGGTCGAAACTGAAGGCGCCGCTTTCGGACAACAGGCCATGATAGCCGAACAGACGGCAGCTCGTGTCCCGAACGATGATGTAGGCGTCCTCGCCGGCGGTTTGGCGCTGGGCCTCGTCGAAGGTCTCGGAATAGCGCCAGAGACGCGAGCCGCCGCAGGGGATCGTCATCTCTCGCGTCGCGATCTCCCGGCCGTCCCCGTCATGAAGGCTCAGGCTCGTCTGGGAAGCCTGGTGCCACGGGGTCGAGGCGGGATAGATCAGATGGCACATCGTATCCAGCGGCGCGGGACCGAGGCGCAGGAAGAGTCGGGTGCTGAGGCCGGGGGCCGGTCCGGAGTAGGATTGCGGCTCTCCCCGGTAGGTCAGCACGGTGTTGAAGATATGGGCGCCGAAGCTGGTTTCGGCGGCATGGCCGCCGTGCCGGTCGCGATAGCGGAACAATCCATGCAGCCAGCCGTCGGCGCCGCCGCCTTCCGCAAAGTCGTAGACCAGCTCCAGATGGCCATAGCCCGAGGGCAGAGCCTTGCCGTCTAACAGGGTGGCGATGTCGAGGGAGCCGATTTCGCCGCGCGGCAGGCGACCCAGAGAGCGGCGTGCGACCTCTCCGCCATCGGCGTCGTAGACCAGGACCGATACCGGCAGGTCGATCTGGGTGCGCGCCATCGGCGTGGGCAACAGGATGCTGTCGAACCGATCTGTGGGCAGCACCGGGGCGGGCAGGATATATCCCTTGCCCATCAGGTTGCCGAGTTCCGGTATGCGCGGGTCCGGCGCCAGATCCGTGCGCTCGACATTGACATGGGCGATGCGCCGCTGCCCGCCGCTGCCCTCGACTTCGTAGCGCGGGCGCACGAAGTGGCGGCCGGCATCGACCTCGATCTGGTCGGGCCAGGCGAGGTCGGGCAGTAGCTTCGCGACATCCAAGGCATAGGTCGCGAAAGGCCCGATCTCGGATTCCAGCCGCACGATCTCCTCTCCGCCCATGCGGCCCAGCCCGATCGCGCGCGGGGGGATCGGGCGCGGATGGCTGTTCTGAATCCAGAGCACGACCCGTTCGCCTTCGTCCGGGGCGGGCAGGCCGGCATAGAAATCGGCGGGCCAGGCATTGGCGTCGTGGGTGCAGGACAGAATGCCGCTGTCGTCGCCATAGGTATCGAGGGCGTATTTGACGACGTCGTGGCCGCGGGCGCCGACGACATGAAGGAAAAGCTGTCCCGTGAAAGAACCGAGGCCGAAGCGGCTGCGGATCGCCTTGCTGTCGATCGTCACCCCGCCGACGCTGTCGGGCAGGGTTTCGCGCCATTCGGCGACCGCGGCGCCGTCCGAGCCGAACAGGCGACACCACAAGGCGACACCCTCGGCGCCGTATCCCGCCCAGTAGTTCGCGGTGACGAGGCGCGTGTGATGCCCGTCGGCGTCGCGGAAAAAGGCAAAGTTCGTCGCGAAATTGATCGGATCGAGGTAGCGTCGGCGATTGGTCAGCATCTCATCCGGCAGGCGGATCTCATCGAGGTTCGCCATTTCGGCCCCTTCGGGCAGAAGATGGGCGATATGGCTTGCCGCCCTGTCGCTGTCGAAGGTGGCGACGAGCACGATATCGGCGTCGCTGGAGGCCAGATCGGTCACCGGTTGCGCCTTGTGACCCAAGACCCGCGTGCCGATGCGGGCGATGTCCTGAACGTAGACGCCGCCGATCGGCAGGTCGGCGATATTGTGGATCTCGGCAAAGCCTTCGGCAAAACCGTCGATATCGTATAGGGCGATGCTTCGGCAGGCGGCCAGGCGGTCGCGCAGGGCCGGCCAGCGGTCATGTGCTATCGGGTGCCCGATCGCCTTGAAAAAGCAGTTGCCGCCGTGGCGGTTGCTGTAGGTCTCGATGCGGAGGGTCATGGTTCGGTGCGGTCGGCAGGCCGGCGGTTGCGAAAGGTTGCCCCGGTTATAGCCCGATTGGCCCCGCGGGTGATCAACCTTTTCCGCTCATGCGCCGCGCCGCGAGGCGGTGCGCGAGTTCCTCCGCGACCTTGCGGGTGTCGTCGGGCGGCTCGTAGGCCCAGGTTTCCAGATGGCCGCGAAACGGGCGGGTCAGGCCGGCTGCCCGCAGGCCCGCGTGGAAGGTGCCGAAACGGCGCGATAAGCCCTCGCATTCGATGACATGAACCGGCTTTCCCGTGGCGAGCGCTTCCGAGACCATCGAGACCGAATCGGCCGTGACCACGATCATGTCGGCGAGGCCGAGCAGGCCGAGATAGGGATTCTCGCCCGCGCCGCCCCAGATATAGGCCGGCAGGCCTGCAAGGCCGGCGCGCAGCGCCGCTTCGTTTTCGGCGCCGGTGCGGCGCGAGGGAGTCACGGCCAGGCCGGCGCCCGACTCGCCGACCGCTTGGGCAAGGCTGCGGCAGATCGTCTTCACGCGCCGCGGCGTCAGGCGATAGCGCCGGTTCGATCCGCCGACGAGCACGGCGGCGAGGGGGCGCGGCAGATGAGCCAGATCGGGCGCCAGGCGCTCGGCCCCCATGTTCAGCTTTTCGGTTGTGACCCGGTGGATCGCGGCGCGGGTCACCATCACGTTGGGGCCGCGCAGACGGTCATGTTCGGGCACGACGATCATGTCGAAGCAATCGGCCGGCACATGCGGATCCTGGATGTGGACCGTGAAGGTCCGACCTTCGCTCAAGCGCCGAATACGCATGGAAAGGCTGACGCTGCGCCGTCCGCAGGTGATCAGCAAATCCGGCCAAGGCGGTATCAGTAGGGTGCTGCCCTCCGCTTGGGCGGTCAGTGGCGGCAAGGCCAGACGGGGCGGAACATGGGTCCAGGGAAAGCGTAGCCGCACACGCTTGGCGATCGGCGCCGTGCCCAGAGCCTCGGCCAACCCCAGGACCTGGCTTTCCATCCCGGCATGGCCTTCGGTCAGGCACCAGCAGATCGGCGCGCCGCTCTGCGTCGCAGTCATCAGGCGTCTGCCTGCTACTTGTATTGGACCGTGAGAATCTCGTAGATGCGGAACCCGCCGGGGGCCGCCACTTCGACCGTATCGCCAGCGCCCTTGCCGATCAGGGCCCGCGCGAGCGGCGCATTGATGGAGAGGAGCCCAGCCTTGATGTCGGACTCGTCGGCGCCCACGATCTGATAGGTCACTTCCTCGTCGCTGTTCTCGTCGGCGAGGGAGATGGTCGCGCCGAATTTGACCTCGTCGCCGGACAGCTTCGTGACGTCGATAATGTCCGCGCGCCGCAACTTGTCTTCGATCTCGCCGATGCGCCCCTCGATGAACGCCTGACGTTCCTTGGCGGCCTCGTATTCGGCGTTCTCGGACAAATCGCCATGAGCGCGCGCCTCCTCAAGCGCGCGGATCACGTCGGGCCTCTCTTCGCTCTTGAGGCGCTTCAACTCGTCCTGCAAGCGGATCGAGCCGCTCGCTGTCATCGGCACACGTTCCATCTCATAACACCCAAAAGGCCGAAAAAATGGCTAACCAAACCGCATGCCAATCGCAGTGCGGAATGGATCGTCGATTACGACATCATATCAGTTAGAACGACGCTCTAAAGTAGGACTGCAGCGGCGCGACTTCAAGCTTGCCAGCCCGCAAGGCGGCGATCGCCTTGCCCATGGCGACCGCGCCGGCGACCGTCGTCGAATAGGGAATGGCGTTGTAGAGCGCGGTCTGGCGTAGCGTAAAGCTGTCCTCGATCGCGCGGGGTCCTTCGGTCGTGTTGAAGATCAGCTGGATCTGGCCGTTCTTGATCGAATCGACGATATGGGGGCGCCCTTCGAGCACCTTATTCACGGGCTCGACCGCAAGGCCCTCCTCGACCAGGAATCGCGCCGTGCCGCTCGTCGCGACGATCTTGAAGCCGAGTTCGGCGAGCTGGCGCGCCGGCGGCACGATGCTCGCCTTGTCCCGATCTCGAACCGAGATGAAGACGGTCCCTTCCAGCGGCAGATCGTTGCCGCAGCCGATCTGGGATTTCGCATAGGCCCGACCGAAATCCGTGTCCAGGCCCATGACTTCGCCGGTCGATTTCATCTCGGGACCCAGCAGCACATCCACGCCGGGGAAACGGGCGAAGGGGAAGACCGCTTCCTTAACCGCGACATGGGCGCCGATCTGCAGGTCGCGCAGATCGAAGCTCGCCAGTTTCTCGCCGGCCATGATGCGCGCGGCGATCTTGGCGATGGGCAGGCCGGTCGCCTTGGCCACGAAGGGCACGGTGCGGCTGGCGCGTGGGTTCACCTCAAGGATGTAGACCTCGTCGTCCTTGATCGCGAATTGGATGTTCATCAGGCCCACCACGCCCAGGCCCTCGGCCAGCATTTCGGTCTGGCGGCCGATTTCGTCGAGGATGTCCCGACGCAGGGAAAACGGCGGGAGGGAACAGGCGGAATCGCCGGAATGAATCCCGGCTTCCTCGATATGCTCCATGATCCCGGCGACATGCACGGAGTCGCCGTCCGCCAGGGCGTCGACATCGACCTCGATCGCGTCCTGAAGATACGAATCGATCAGCACCGGGTTCTTGCCGGACTCCTGCACGGCGGTCGCCATATAGCGATGCAGAGATGCGCGGTCGTGGACGATCTCCATCGCCCGTCCGCCGAGCACGTAGGACGGGCGCAGCAGCACGGGATACCCGAGTTCCGCGGCCGTTTTTTCGGCTTGCTCGACCGAATAGGCGCTGCCGTTGGCGGGCTGCTTCAGCTTCAGCCGGGACAGAAGTTGCTGGAACCGCTCGCGGTCCTCGGCCAGGTCGATGGCGTCCGGCGGGGTGCCCAGGATGGGAATTTCGGCTGCTTCCAACGCGGCGGCGAGCTTCAACGGGGTCTGGCCGCCGAACTGGACGATCACACCGAGCAGTTCGCCCGCCTGCTGTTCCTCGCGGACGATTTCGATCACGTCCTCGGCTGTCAGCGGCTCGAAATAAAGGCGGTCGGAGGTGTCGTAATCGGTCGAAACCGTCTCCGGATTGCAGTTGACCATGATGGTCTCGTAGCCAGCCTCGCGCAGGCCGTAGGCCGCATGAACGCAGCAATAGTCGAACTCGATGCCCTGGCCGATGCGGTTCGGCCCGCCGCCCAGGATGACGATCTTGCGCTTGTCGGTGACCTCCGACTCGCTTTCCGCGGGCTCCACCCCGTCGCCTTCGTATGCGGAATACATATAAGGCGTGCGCGAAGGGAATTCGGCGGCGCAGGTGTCGATGCGCTTGTAGCTAGGCCGCACGCCGAGGCCACGCCGGGTGGCGGACACCTCGTCTTCCGTCCGTCCGGTCAATTCGGCGAGCCGCGCGTCGGAAAAGCCCTGTTTTTTGAGGTCGGAAAAGCCCTTGGCGCTGTCCGGCAGGCCGTCGCGACGCACAGCCTCCTCGCAATTCACCAAGTCCTGGATATGGGCCAGGAACCAGGGGTCGAAGCGGGAGATGCGCTGGATCTCTTCCAGCGACAGGCCGAGGCGGAAGGCCTGGGCGATCACCAAGAGGCGATCGGGGGATGGCTTGGCCAGGGCGGCGCGCGCGGCATCGTGCGAATCGGCGGCGTCGGACCCTTCGATCGGAAACTCGTTGAGGCCGGTCAGCCCCGTCTCCATGGAGCGCAGCACCTTCTGGAGGGATTCGGGGAAGGTGCGCCCGATCGCCATCGCTTCGCCGACCGATTTCATGGAGGTCGTGAGAAGCGGCTCGGCGCCCGCGAATTTCTCGAAAGTGAAGCGCGGCATCTTGGTCACGACATAGTCGATCGTCGGCTCGAAGGAGGCCGGGGTGACGCCGGTGATGTCGTTGATCAGCTCGTCCAAGGTGTAGCCGACGGCCAGTTTGGCCGCGACCTTGGCGATCGGGAAGCCGGTCGCCTTGGAAGCCAGCGCGGAGGAACGCGAGACCCGCGGGTTCATCTCGATGATGACCATGCGGCCCGTCTCCGGATCGACCGCGAACTGGACGTTCGAGCCGCCAGTATCGACCCCGATCTCGCGCAGGCATTGGATCGCCTGATTCCGCATGCGCTGATATTCTTTGTCGGTCAGGGTCATGGCCGGGGCGACGGTGACGCTGTCGCCGGTATGGATGCCCATCGGGTCGATATTCTCGATCGAGCAGACGATGATGCAGTTGTCCGCGCTGTCGCGCACGACCTCCAGCTCGTATTCCTTCCAGCCGAGCACGGATTGCTCGACCAACACCTGATGGACGGGTGAGGCGCGCAGGCCGCTCGTAACGATCTGATCGACCTCGTCGGTGTTGTAGGCGATACCGCCGCCCAGCCCGCCAAGGGTGAAGGACGGGCGCACGATGATCGGCAGGCCGATCTCGGCGGTGAAGGCCCGGGCCTCCTCTAGGGTGGATGCGACGATGCTGCGCGGGCAATCGATGCCGATGCCGGTCATAGCCTGCTGGAAGAGCAGCCGGTCCTCGGCCTTGGCGATCGCTTCCTCGCGGGCGCCGATCAACTCGACTCCCAGTTCCTTCAGGGTGCCGCGCCGGGCGAGTTCCATCGCCGTGTTCAGGGCGGTCTGCCCGCCCATGGTGGACAGCAGGGCGTCGGGTCGCTCGCGCTCGATCACGCGGGCGACAAAATCGGGGGTTATCGGCTCGATATAGGTGGCGTCGGCCAGGCCCGGGTCGGTCATGATCGTGGCCGGGTTGGAGTTGACCAGGATTACCCGGTAGCCCTCTTCGCGGAGGGCTTTGCAGGCCTGGGCGCCCGAATAGTCGAACTCGCACGCCTGGCCGATGATGATCGGGCCGGCGCCGATGATCAGGATCGACTCGATATCAGTCCGTTTTGGCATGTCGGTCGATCATGTTGATGAAGCGCTCGAACAGATAGTGGCTGTCATGGGGGCCGGGGGAGGCTTCCGGATGGTACTGGACGCTGAAGATCGGACGGCCCTCGATCGTCAGCCCCTCGACACTGCCGTCGAAAAGCGAGATGTGACTCGCCTTCACCCCGTCGGGCAACGCCTCGCCGTCGACCACAAAGCCATGGTTCTGGCTGGTAATCTCGACCTTGCCGGTGGCGAGGTCCTTGACCGGGTGATTGGCGCCCCTGTGACCGTGATGCATCTTGACCGTCCGCCCACCGAGGGCGAGGGCAAGGAGCTGGTGGCCCAGGCAGATGCCGAAAATCGGCAGGCCGGCATCCACGAGGTCCTTGAGAACTGGGACTGCGTATTGGCCGGTCGCGGCGGGGTCGCCGGGCCCGTTGGACAGGAAGATGCCATCGGGGCCGTGGCCCAGGATTTCATCGGTCGTGGCGGTCGCGGGCACCACGGTGACCCGGCAGCCCAGGCCGGCAAGCGAGCGCAGGATGTTGTGCTTTGCGCCGTAGTCGATGGCGACGACATGGCGGTCGGGCGCTTCGGCCTGGCCGAACCCATGATCGTATTTCCAGCGCGTCTGATCCCAAGCATAAGTCTGCCGGCAGGTCACTTCGAGCGCCAGGTCCATACCTTCGAGGCCGGGAAAGGCCCGCGATTCCGCGCGCAGGGCGTCGAGATCGAAGCGGCCGTCGGGGGCATGGCAGACGAGCCCGTTGGGCGCACCGCCGTCGCGAATGCGCCGCGTCAGCCTGCGGGTGTCGATGCCGGCCAGGCCGACGAGATTCATCTTCCTCAGCCAATCCCCCAGGTCGCGCGTGCTGCGGTAATTCGACGGCGCGGTGATATCGGCACGCAGAACGAGACCGCGGGCGGCCGGGCTCACGGTCTCCATATCCTCGTCGTTCGTGCCGACATTGCCGATATGGGGAAAGGTGAAGGTGATGATCTGGCCGGCGTAGGACGGATCGGCCAGGATTTCCTGGTAGCCGGTCATCGAAGTGTTGAAACAGACCTCCCCCACGGCGGTGCCTGTTGCGCCGATCCCGTGGCCCCAGAACACGCTGCCATCCGCCAGGACCAGGGCGCCAGTGGCGCCGTCCGGAGCGGTCGGCTGTCGTGATTCGGGCCGGCTGTTGGCGTCGGCCGGAGCGTCTGACATGACGGGGCGACCCCCTGTGGGCGGGCCCGTGCGGCGCGGCGCCGGGAGGTGCGCGCGGTCGTCCCTTCGTGGGCGGGTCGACAGGATTCGGACCATGGATTTGCGGCGCAGTAAATAAGCAATCGGCGGGCCGCCGTCAAGCGGCGCTCGACCCAAAAACAAAAGAAATTTCAACCGCTTATTTCGGATGCTCGATTCGACATCGGGAACGGTTTCCGATAACGTCCCGCCACCCGTGGCCAGACGCCGAGTTCCATGCTTCGCAACCAATTGACCGAGAACCTTAAGACCGCTCAGAAGGCCAAAGATGCCTGCGCGGTTTCGACTCTTCGCCTCATCCTCGCCGCCCTCAAGGATCGCGATATCGCGGCCCGCGGCAAGGGCAACGCCGACGGCATCGACGAGGACGAGATTCTGCTGATGCTGCAGACTATGGTGAAGCAGCGCCGGGAATCGATCGCGCTTTACCGCAAGGGCGGTCGCGAGGATCTGGCGGAACGGGAAGAGCGCGAAATCACCATTATCGAGGGTTTCCTGCCCGAACAGATGAGCGAAGCGGAAATCCAGAACTCGGTCGATGCGGCGATTGCCGAGACCGGGGCCAGCGGCATCAAGGATATGGGCAAGGTCATGGCTCATCTCCGCGACGCCTTCGCGGGTCAGATGGACTTCGCTCGTGCCAGCGGCATCGTCAAAGCCCAACTCGGGCAATAACCGGCGGAACAGAAGCGTCAGATAGGGCCTGTCGGCAGAAACAGGCTGCATCCGCACCGGCCGGAGGGTAGGATCGGATGGGCGTGACCCAGGTCCCGCCCGCGTCCCTGGCATGGAAAAGATGGAGCTGTCGGCCGCCGCATGGCGTTTCCGCCTGAATTCTTGGATGAAATCCGCGCCCGAATCCCCGTTTCGGACGTGACGGGTCGCCGTGTCGCCCTCAAGCGGCGCGGGCGCGAGCATGTCGGGCTGAGTCCGTTCAAGGCCGAAAAGACCCCGAGTTTTACGGTCAACGACGAAAAAGGCTTCTATCACTGCTTTTCGACCGGCGAGCACGGCGACGTTTTCACCTTCCTGATGAAGACCGAGGGGTTGAGCTTTCCCGAGGCGGTCGAGCGGCTGGCCACTCAGGCAGGGTTGGAAGTCCCCCGCGAAAGCCCCCAGGCCCGCGAGCGGGCCGAGCGGCGCAAGTCGCTTTACGACGTGGTCGAGGCGGCCGCGGCTTATTTCGAGGAATGCCTATGGGGTCCTCGCGGTCGGGCGGCGCGCGATTACCTGATCGGTCGTGGCCTGGACGAGGCGGTGATCCGCCGATTTCGTCTGGGATACGCGCCCGAAGGGGGCATGCTGCGGCGCGCCCTGAAGGACCAAGGCATCGAGGATGGCGCGCTGATCGAGGCGGGCCTGCTACGCCGTCCGGACGATGGGCGTGAGCCCTACGCTTTTTTCCGCGACCGGGTGATGTTCCCCATCACCGATCGGCGCGGCCGGGCGATCGCCTTCGGCGGCCGTCTGATGGGAGACGCCAAGGCAGCCAAATACATCAACTCGCCGGATACGCCGCTCTTCGACAAGGGGCGCAATCTCTACAATCTCGCAAATGCCCGGCTCGTGGCCCATGACAAAGGGCGGCTGATCGCCGCCGAGGGCTATATGGACGTCATCGCCCTGACCCGTGGCGGACTGCCCGAATCGGTGGCGCCGCTGGGCACCGCGCTGACCGAGGCCCAGATCGAGGCGATGTGGCGATTGGCACCCGAGCCGATCGTTTGTTTCGACGGCGACGAGGCGGGCAGGCGTGCGGCTTTTCGCGCGGTGGAGCGGGTCATGCCGATCCTCAGGCCGGGTGCATCCCTGCAATTCGCCATGCTGCCGGAGGGCGACGATCCCGACAGCCTGCTTGCTTCCAGCGGCGCGGGCGCGCTCAGCGCGCTGATCGATCGGGCGCGGCCCCTGGGCGACCTGCTTTGGGAGATGGAAATCGGCGGTCGCCCGACCGATACGCCGGAACGCCGAGCCAATATCCGAAAAAACCTGCTGGAACAGGTGCGCCGGATCGCCGATCGGACCGTGCAACAGTATTATTTCGACGATATGGAGGCCCGCCTGTTCGCCGCGTTCCGGCGGCAGAGTTCGCCCCGTGGCAAGGGCCGGGCCCGCGGCGCGCTACCGGGTGCCGGGCGCCTGCAGTCACAAGGCAATATCAACGCGTTGTCCGGGAAATGGGAGCCCGCCTTCCTGGCCTCATTGCTGCGCCATCCCGAGTTGCTCGACGCTTTCGCCGAGGATCTGGGACTCCGCCGCTTCGGGTGGCCCGAACTTGACAAACTTCGCCAGGAAATCATAAACGTGTCCGGTTCCGGGCTTGACTCGACGGCCTTGCAGCGCCACCTCAAGGAGACCGGTTTTTCGTCCCTGCTTGATCGGATTTTGGGCCGGGACGTTTATGAGGCGGCGCCCTTCTGCGATCCGCGGAAAACCCTCGACGAAGTGCGGAACGATTGGCGCGCGGCCTGGGATAGCTACTGGCGGCGGGATGCCAGGGCCGAGCTGGACGAAGATGCGCGAGCGCTGGGCGAGGATATGACGGCGGAACGCTGGTCGCGCCTCGCGGCGAAAAAACGGGAGATCCAGCGAATCGGCCCGGACGACCAGGAACAAGAGCGGGAGGCCTTTGCTCGACCCGAAACGGGTTAGCTTGGCCTCGATATTGCGACGGCCTCACAATTGGGCCGATTTCGGCGCATCCGCGCCGAAATGATGGGATTTTCGAGTTCGGGAGTTGGTACCGAATGGCGACGAAAGCAGTGAGTGCGAACGAGGAAACCGAGACCCGCGAAGGCGGTTCCGACGGACCGCTGATGGACGGTATGGCTGCCGCCGTCAAGAAGATGCTCGCGCGCGGCAAGGAGCGCGGCTACCTCACGTATGACGAGATCAACGAGGTGCTGCCGGCCGAGGAGGCGTCTTCGGAGCAGATTGAGGACACGATGGCCCTCTTGAGCGAGATGGGCATCAACGTCGTCGAGAGCGAGGAAGCGGAAGACAGCGACGACGAAGCGCCGAAGCGCAACGGCAAGGACAAGAAAAACGGCGAAGACGCCGAGCCGAACGTCCGCGCCGGCAATCTCGACGAGGACGAGCTCAGCCGGACGGACGATCCCGTTCGGATGTATCTGCGCGAGATGGGCAGTGTCGAGCTGCTTTCGCGCGAAGGCGAAATCGAGATCGCCAAGCGGATTGAAGCCGGTCGTGAGAAGATGATCGGCGCGATCTGCGAATGCCCCTTGACCCTCGAAGCCCTGATGGTTTGGCGCGGAGCGCTCGCGGAAAACCGAATTCTGTTGCGCGAGGTGATCGATCTGGACGCCACCATGGGCGGCCCGACCGAGGACATGAGCGCCCGGCCGGCGGTCCGTCCCAACGGCGCGGGCGGTGGCCCCGAAGACAAAGACGATGAGTCCGACGCCAAGGGCGCCGCTGACGAGAAAGAGGAAAGCAGCGACAACAACAACGACAGCGACGACGATGACGGCGAGGAGGTCAACATGTCCCTCGTCGCCATGGAGGCATCCCTTATGCCCTCCGTGGTCGAATCCTTCGATCAGATCGCCGGTATCCACAAGCGCTTCTCGAAACTGCTCGACATGAAACTCGAGGAGGCGCGCGGTGGCGACGCCCTGACTTCGGCCCAGAGCAAGCGCTACGATAAGCTGCGCCAGGAGCTGATCGATCAGGTCAGCGAAATCCGCTTGAACAACAACCGGATCGAGGAACTCGTCGACCAGCTTTACGGCATGAATCGCCGGCTCGTCGGCCTCGAAGGACGGCTGCTGCGCCTCGCCGACAAGGCCGGGGTCAAACGCACCGACTTCCTGGAACAGTATCGAGGCCAGGAGGTCGACAGGAACTGGGCCCGCCGGGTCGGGCGCCTCAAGGGCAAGGGCTGGAAGCCTTACATCCAGAAGCGCCGCGACGAGATCAAGGATATCCGGGCGGAGGTCGATACCGTCGCGGAGACGGCGCGCCTGCCGATCGAGGAGTTCCGTCGCATCGTGTCGGCGGTTCAACAGGGCGAGCGGGAATCGAGCCAAGCGAAGAAGGAGATGATCGAAGCCAATCTCCGGCTCGTGATCTCGATCGCCAAGAAATACACCAACCGTGGCCTGCAGTTCCTGGACCTGATCCAGGAGGGCAATATCGGCCTGATGAAGGCGGTGGATAAGTTCGAGTACCGCCGTGGCTACAAGTTCTCGACCTATGCCACCTGGTGGATCCGCCCGGCGATCACCCGGTCGATCGCCGATCAGGCACGCACGATCCGCATTCCGGTCCATATGATCGAGACGATCAACAAGCTGGTCCGGACCTCGCGCCAAGTGCTCCACGAGATTGGCCGCGAGCCGACCCCGGAGGAACTGGCGGTCAAGCTCGGCATGCCGCTTGAGAAGGTCCGTAAGGTCCTCAAGATCGCCAAGGAGCCGATCAGCCTCGAGACGCCGATCGGCGACGAGGAAGACAGCC